>NZ_JBHYRN010000042.1:0-42146 GCF_042749305.1 Nocardia sp. NPDC058705
CGCGGTGGGGGGGGGCGGCGCCGCTTCCCACCGGGTTCAACCCGGCGACCCGGCCGCGACCGGCCACTTCGTGGCCGCTGCTCCCTAGGGGTCGCAGGTGGTGGCTGGTAGTGCGGTCATGGCGGATCAGGGGTGTGCGGTGTGGTTGGGGGTGCGGTCATGGCGGGACGGGGGTGTGCGGTGTGGTTGGGGCGGATCAGCGGATCAGGGTGGTTTCCTGGGCGCGGATGGTGCGGAAGAAGCGGGGGCCTACGTCGGCGCCGTCGTGGTTGTAGCTGTCGATGATGTCGGCTAGTTCGTCGGCGAGTCGGCGTAGGTCCTCGGTGGCTGTGATGCGGTCGAATTCGTCGGGTTCCCAGCCCCAGGATGGGGGGATGTCGGTGATCGTTACGACGATCTGGTCGGCGAAGGGGGTGGTGACTGCGACGGTGAGCTCGGGCGGGGCGGCGGCGAGGGGGCTGTGGATGGTGACCTCGCCGGGGGCGCCCTTGGCGACGAAAGTGCGGGCGAAGGCGATGTCCTCGCGGACGAATTCGACGATCGAGGCTGTGGTCGCGTGCCTGCCCGCACGGTGGTGGCGCGAGCCGTAGACGCGGTCGGCGGCGGCGTGGGAAGGGTTGTGGTCCACTGTCTTTCGCAGTAGTCGTTCGAGCATTCGCTCCGCGGTGGCGCGCTCGCCCGCACCGGTGTTCTCGTGTTCGATCAGCGCGCGCAGCCGGGTGATGCGCACGAAGTGGTCGCTGCCCATGTCTTGATTGTGCCGTACATCGGGCGCGGTGGAATGCGTCACATTCGGCGTGCCACGGTTTCAGATACTCGGACATCCAACTTTATCGTGGCGAGCATGAGTGAAGCTGAAGTGCTGTTCGAGGTACGCGACGGGCTCGGTCTGATCACGTTGAACCGGCCGCGTGCGATCAACGCGCTCAACCACTCGATGAGCCTGGCGATCACCGAGAAACTGCGTGCGTGGGCTGTCGATCCGGCGATCCGCACTGTCGCGATCGTCGGCGCCGGCGAACGTGGCCTGTGCGCGGGCGGCGACATCGTGGCCATCCACCGCGACGCGAAGGCGATCAACGACGGCGGCCCCGACGCGCCCGCACCGCTCGACACCGCCGCTGCCGCCTTCTGGCGCGACGAATACCTGCTCAACGACCTGATCGGCAGCTACCCGAAGCCGTACGTGGCGGTGATGGACGGCATCGTGATGGGTGGTGGGGTCGGCGTCTCGGCGCACGGCAGCCACCGCATCGTCACCGAGCGCTCGCAGATCGGCATGCCCGAATGCGGCATCGGCTTCGTACCCGACGTCGGCGGCACCTACCTGCTCTCACACACCCCCGGCGAGCTGGGCACCCACGTCGCCCTCACCACCGCGCGGATGGGCGCAGGCGATGCGATCGTCGCCGGTTTCGCCGACACGTTCGTCCCGTCGGCGGACCTGCCCGCCCTCCTCGACGCGCTACGCACCACCCCCGCCGACGAGGCGATCGCCCAATTCGCCACGCCCGCACCGGAATCCGAGCTCAACGCCCAACGCGACTGGATCGACACCTGCTACGCGGGCGACACCGTCGAGCAGATCGTCGAGGCCATGCGCGCGGCGGACTCACCCGAAGCGACCAAGGCCGCCGAGGACCTGCTGGCCAAATCGCCGATCGCGCTGAAAGCGACCCTGCGCGCACTGCGCAACGCCCGCGACCTGACCCTCGCCGGGGCCCTCAACACCGAATTCCGGATCACCGTAGCCGCACTGAGCACCCACGACCTGGCCGAAGGCATCCGAGCCCAGGTGATCGACAAGGACCGCACCCCGCACTGGTCGCCCGCGGCCCTCGCCGACGTCACCGATGCCCAGGTCGACGCCTACTTCGCGCCCCTCGGCGAGCACGAGTTGGGATTGCCCGTCTCCTGACCCGGGTCGGGCACCCGGCGGTAGGCATCACCGACCGGCGGCGCGGCTCGGTATCGTCACCACCAATCCGTAACCGATGATCGACAAAAGGGTGGCCGTGACCGAATTCGAGACGATTCTGCTGGAACGCAAGGGCGGCGCCGACGGTAAAGGTGGGGTCGGCTGGATCACCCTGAACCGGCCAAAGGCCCTCAACGCCCTCAATGCCCAGGTCCTCGACGACGTCATCGCCGCGCTCGACGAACTCGACCGCGACGACTCCATCGGCGCCGTCGTGATCACCGGCTCCGCGAAGGCCTTCGCGGCCGGCGCCGACATCAAGGAGATGGCGCCCAAGTCGTACATGGACATGTTCCTGGCCGATTTCTTCGCCCGCTGGGACCGCCTGGCCAGCTTCCGCAAGCCCACCATCGCCGCTGTCGCGGGCTACGCGCTCGGTGGTGGCTGTGAGCTGGCGATGCTGTGCGACATCCTGATCGCCGCCGACAATGCCAAATTCGGCCAGCCCGAGATCACCCTCGGCGTGATCCCCGGCATCGGCGGCTCACAGCGCCTCACCCGCGCGATCGGCAAGGCCAAGGCCATGGATCTGATCCTGACCGGCCGCATGATGGGTGCCGAGGAAGCCGAGCGGTCCGGGCTGGTCTCGCGGGTCGTGCCCGCCGACGAGCTCCTCGACGTCGCCCTGGAGGCCGCGCAGACCATCGCGTCGATGTCGTTGCCGGTCGCGATGATCGCCAAGGAGGCGGTGAACCGCTCGTTCGAGACCACCCTCACCGAGGGCCTACTGTTCGAACGTCGGGTGTTCCATTCGCTGTTCGCGACCGAGGATCAGAAGGAAGGCATGGCCGCGTTCGTCGAGAAGCGCAAGCCGAACTTCACCAACCGCTAACGCGGCTTCCAACTCGGCGCGCCGTCGATGAAGTGCGCGGTACTCGGCGCGGTGCCCTGTTCGGGGGACCGCGCCGAGTTGTCGTTGCTGAGCAGCCCGGCGACCGTGCCACCGAGGGTGGCCGTCACCGCTACCGCGGCGAGAAGTTTTCGACGGCCAGAGGAGGGCTCGACACCGATCACGCCCGCGCCACGCTTCGCCATGCGCAACCGCGCCGAGGGACGACGGGCGCACAGCAGCACCGCGCCGCGCGCCGAAACATATTCCGGCTCAGGGTCGTACACGATCGGCAGGCCGATCAGCTGGGCCAGATCGGCGCGCAGACTCGGGTTGCGGGTGCAGCCGCCGAGCAGTGCGAGTGCTCCCGGTTGCACGCCCGTCTCCTCGATCAGCAGGCGCACGAACGAGGCCGAATGATGCAGTCCCGCTTCGCATAACGTCGCCAGATCGCTGCGCGTGAGTACCGCGCGACCACCGGTGTCGGCATCAGTCGCGGTGACAACTCTGGTGCGGCTCAACGATTCCCGGTGTTCGCGGCTGGCGTGCGTGTCGGTGGAGACACCACTGCGCGCGAGTTGCCAGCGCAGGAGCGCGTCGTAGCCGTTGCCGCTGAGGACGGTGCTGCGTTTGCCCGCGAGGATCGTTTCGGTGCGGCAATCGGCGTGGGTGATGGTCAGGCCGGAACTGCCGAGGTCGTAGAGCATCACCGAATCGGTGGCGGGCAGCAGGCCGGAGAAACGTAGATAGCGCAGCTGGGCCAGTGGTTCGTCGACGATGGCGAAATCGGCCTGACCCGCGGCCGCTCTGATCGCGTCGGCCTGGAGTTCGCTGCGGCAGGTGACGGCGGTGCCGGAGATGTACTCGTCGCGGTCGGCCGCCGCCGCGCGCATGTGATGGATCGCGGTGAGGACCGACTCCTCGATCGAGCCGCCCGCCCGGCGCGGTACGTGGATCCGGTCGATGGGCGGCATGTGCGGCTGATCGGAATGGGTCAGCAACGCACGGGCCCCACCCGCGCCCGCCGATACCCCGAGGATCAGCACCATGGGCTACATCGTGGACCTTTTCGCGCTACCTGCCAAGGGAATCGGCCGAAGATTCATCTCCCCGGTTGCCAGGTCGCGTGGAATGCGAGGTTTTCCGGGTCGTCGGCCTCGAAATCGCCCGCGTCGTGGCGGAACTGTGCCAGCAGTCGTAGCAGGTCGCGGCCATGGTCGGGGGGTAGGCCGGGCTCGGCGAACACCTCGGCGTTCAGCGCGGCCGTGGCTTCGGCGACGGATTTCCTTCCCGCATCGGTGATTTCGATGAGGGTTGCCCGGCGGTCACTGGGGTGCGGGACGCGAACCACCAGCCCGGCCGCTTCGAGTCGATCGACAGTATTGGTCACGCTCGTCGGATGCACCTGCAGCCGCGCACTCGCCTTGGCCATCGGCAGCGCACCGGTCCGGCTGAAACTGAGCAGCTGCAACAGTTCGTACCGGGAGAACGTGAGCCCCGACGGTTTGAGCGCCTCGTCGACCCGCGCCATCACGATCTGCTGGGCCCGCACCAGCGAGGTCACCAGCGCCATCCCATCGGCCACCGACTCCCAGCCGTGCGCCACCCACTGTCGGTAGGCCTCGGCGATGGGATCCTCGGAAAGCGGTCTGGGCCGTGACATGAAAACGATCATTCCACGACCCAGCCGCTTTCCCACAGAGCGAGCGGCGGGAATTGAACCCGCGTAACCGGCTTTGCAGACCGGTGCCTCCACCACTCAGCCACGCCCGCCTCGCCATTGATAATGCCGTGCACGCGGGCTCGCGGCGAGGGTTGGGATCAGCGTGATCGCAATGGTCAGTAGGCGACGGCGGGGCCGTGGACGGTGAGGTGGACGTGGTCGCCGGTGGTGGGGGCGGCGATGCCGGTGCGGCGGACTCGGACGGTGCCCGCGCCTTCGGTGAGGTCGATGGTGAGGATGACGTCGGGGCCGCGGAAGTCGACGGCGGTGACGCGGCCGGAGTGGGGCTGGTCGGCGGTGATCACCTGGGCTGCCAGTTGTTCGGGGCGGATCATCAGGGTGACCTGGCCGGTCGGAGCCCCGGGTTGGACGGGGACGGGGCCGAGGGCGGACTTGGCGATGTCGGCTTCGCAGCGGGCGTCGAGCAGGACGCAGTCGCCGAGGAAGCGGGCGGTGAACAGGTCGGCGGGCTGGTGGTAGACCTGCTGGGGTGGGCCGACCTGGGTGAATCGGCCCTCGCGCATGACGGCGACCTGTTCGGCAAAGCTGAGGGCTTCCTCCTGGTCGTGGGTGACCAGGATGCTGGTCATGCCCGCGGCGCGCAGGGTGTCGGCGACGGCCTGGCGGGTGGTGGCGCGCAGGCCGGTGTCGAGGGCGCTGAAGGGTTCGTCGAGGAGCATGAGGTCGGGTTTGCGGGCGAGGGCGCGGGCCAGGGCGACGCGTTGTTGCTGGCCGCCGGAGAGTTGGTGGGGTGAGCGGTCGGCGTAGGCGGGGGTGAGGGAGACCATGTCCAGGAGTTCGTTGATCCGGGCGCGGTCGCGGGCGGGGCGTAGGCGGTCGACGGCGCCGCGCAGGCCGGTGTGTAGGCCGTAGGCGATATTGTCGGCGACACTCAGATGGGGGAACAGGGCGCCGTCCTGGGCCACATAGCCGATGCGCCTGCGCTGTGGTGGGATGCAAAGACCTTCGCGGACAACGGTTTCCGATCCGAGCCGCACCGAACCTGTGTTGGGTCCCTCGAACCCGGCGATGACTCGCAGCAGGGTGGTTTTGCCGCAGCCGGAAGCGCCGACCACCGCCGCGGCCGTCCCGTCTGGTACGTCGAGGTCGATGTGATCGAGCACGGTGTTCGAGCCGAAACTCTTCGAAACCCCTTCGACGACAAGCCTGCTCATGGCGCGTCCTTTCCGAATGCGCGAAATCCAGTACGCGCGACGGCATTTGGGCGTCGACCGTTGTGTCGACCAGCCCGAGGGCGGCGCGTCACTGTGTTCGAGTGATTGATCCGGCCTTCTGCCCGGCGCCTCATACCCCGGCCGCCTTTCGTGACTGAGTGAACAGCAGATACGTCACCGGGATGGCGGCGATGATCATGATCAGGGCATATGGTGCGGCGGCCGCGTAATCGAGTTCGCCCGACTTCGTCCAGAACTGCATGGCCAGCGTGCGTGTGCCGGTGGGGGCGAGCAGCAGGGTCGCGGTGAGTTCGGTTGATACCGCGACGAATACGAGTGCGGCAGCCGAGGCGGCGGCGGGCGCGGTCATGCGCAGGGTCACCCGGAAGAAGGTGGCCGAGCCGGATTCGCCCAGCGAGCGCGATGCCTCTTCGAGGCCGACCGGAACCTGCGCGAGGCCTGCGCGCACGCTCACCAGTGCGCGCGGCAGGAACATCAACACGTACGCGATCACGACCAGGGACACCGTCTGATAGAGCGGCGGTGTCCAGCGGATGGTGACCGTGACCAGGGCCAGGGCGATCACGATGCCGGGCAGTGAGCTGGTGATGTAATTGGCGCCCTCGATCAGCCGGGCGAAAGAACTGGTCGAGCGCACCGCGATCCAGGCGACGGGGAACGCGCACAGGGTGGTGACCAAGGCGGCCGCAGCGGCCAGGCCGATCGTTTGGCCCAGCGCCGCACCGATTTCCACGGTGTCCCAGACCTCGGAACCACCAAGCCACAGCCATCGCCCGATCGTCCACAGCGGCACACCGAGCGCGCCGACGATCACCGCCACGAGCACTCCGAGCATCGGCATCCGCAGTCCACCCAGCGCGATCGGTTGCCTCGCGCGCGCCGCACCGCCACCCACTCGGGCGTACCGCGCATCGCCGCGCAGCAGTGCCTCGCCACCCAGCAATGCCAAGCAGCACAGCACCAGCACGCCCGCGAGCATGCTGCCGGCCGGACCGGCGAAACTGCTCTGGTACTGCTCGAAGATCGCGGTGGTGAAGGTGTCGTACCGCAGCATCACGAACGCGCCGTACTCGGCGAGCAGATGCAAGCTGATCAACAGACCGCCGCCGAGCACCGCTAATCGCAACTGTGGCAGAACAATTCGCCAGAACACTTCGAACGGACCAGAACCGAGCGCACGCGCTGACTCCTCGATCGCCGGATCGAGCCTGCGCAGCGTGGCCGCTACCGGCAGATACACCAGCGGAAAATACGACATGGTCGCGACGATCACAGCGGCCGAAAGCCCGTGCATCGACGGGAAAACGCTCACCCACCCATAACTGTTCACGAACGCGGGCACCGCCAGCGGAGCGACCAGCACCGGCCCCCACCACGCCCGCCCCGGCACATCGGTGCGCTCCACCAGCCACGCCAGCCCGATCCCGAGCACCACACACACCGGCACCGTCCACACCACCAGCAGCGCGGTGTTCTTCAGCAGCTCACCCACGCGCGGCCGGAACACCAGCGCGGCAGCCTCACGCAATCCGGTGTCGAACAGCACCGAGACGATGTAACCCAGCGGCACGAACGTCGCCGCCGTCAGCACCAGCGCGACGACCGTGACGAACACCCCGGGCCGACCGACCCGGGGTGTTCTCGTCGCGAGGGTGCGCACTTACAGCAGCCCGGCCTCGGTCATCAGCTGGGTGACCTTCTTCGCGTCGAGCTTGCTCGGATCGATCGCGGGCGCCTGCAGGTCGGCCAGCGGCGGCAGCGCGGGGTTCGCGGCCACGTCACTGGCGACGGGGTACTCCATCGAATCGCCGTCGCGCAGCACTTCCTGGCCCTTCTTGCCGGTGATGAACGCCAGGAACTTCTGCGCCGATTCCTGCTTCTTACTCGACTTCAGCACGCCGCCGCCCGACACGCTCACGAAGGCGCCGGGGTCCTGGTTCTTGAAGTAGTGCAGCGCGGTGTTGGCGCTGCCCTCTTTGGTCTTGGCCTGGTCGCGGTACCAGTAGTAGTGGTAGATCACGCCGCCGTCGGGGTTGCCCGCGTTGACCGCCTTCATGGTCGCGACATTGTTCTGCAGGGTGGTCGCGTTGGCTTTCATGCCCTGTAGCCAGGAGCGGGTGACGTCTTCACCCTTCAGTGCGAGCAAACCTGCCACGATCGCCTGGAAATCGGCGCCCGACGTGCCAGCGGCCCAGCGGCCCTGCCACTGCGGCTGTGCGAGATCCAGCAGCGAAGCGGGCAGCCCCGCCGTCTGGAGCTTGTCTTTGTTGTAGACGAAAACCGTTGCGCGAGCGGCGACTCCGGTCCATTTGCCGGTGGACGGGCGGTACTGCGCGGGCACCTGGTCGAGCGTGGCCTTGTCGACATCGGCGAACAGGCCCGCGTTCTCCACCAGTGCCATGGCGGGGGAGTTCTCGGTGAGGAAGGCGTCGGCGGGGGAGTTGGCGCCCTCGGCGACGAGCTGGTTGCCCAGCGCGGTGTCACCACCCTGACGCAGGGTGACCTTGATGCCGGTCTCCTTCGTGAACGCCGCCACCCACTCCTTGGTGAGCGATTCGTGCTGGGCGTTGTAGACGGTGATCTCGTCGGCGCTGCCCGAGGACGAAGAGCAGGCGCTGAGACCGAGAGTCGCCACCGCGACGGCCATCAGCCCGGCCAGAGGTTTCCAACTGCGCATCGGCGTCCTTTCACCAAGAGTCCCCATCTATGATGAGGCTTACCTAAGCAAGATACTCCGCGTGACGTGCGGAGATGTGGACGACCGGCTGATCAGAGGCCGGAGAAATCCCGGGCGACGGCATGGTTGCGGTCGTCGAGGGAGCCGAGTTGATAGTCCGGTGCGGCGCCGAAATACTGGCCGCGGGTCAGACTGCTCCAGCGGCGGGCTTCGTCGGTTCGGGTCTTGTGGAAGTTGATCCGGTACCCGCCCTCGTAGATCCGCAGTAGGCAGTAGCCGCCCGGATATTCCTTCACCGCACCGACTTCCAGGAATTCCACGTCGCACGGCAGGTCCGGTCCGGTGCGTTTGGTTCGGTGGGTGTGGCCGCTGTGGTGCAGGAAAACGCCGGGTGATTTCTGGTAGAGCGTCTGCAGTTCGAGGGCGGTCGGTCGGTCGAGGATGAAGCCGGGGCCGCCGATATTGGTGAGGCCGGATTCGGTGGTGATCGGGTGGTGGCCGAAGACGAGGGTGGGGCGGTCCGGGTCGGCGCGCAGGGTTTCGGCGAGGGCGTCGAGTTGGGGACGGTCGATGATGCCTCCTGCGGCTTCCGGGGCGCTGGTGTCGAGGCCGAGGATGCGCAGCTCGCCGAGGTGGTGTTCGGTCAGGTGCTGGCGGGGGAGGAAGTGCTCGCCCCAGGAGTCGGTGCCGTGGTGGGGGCGGTCGTGGTTGCCGCGCGCTACCAGGTAGTCGGTGCCTCGGGAGTCGAGATGCGCTCGGACGGAGCGTGATTCGTCGGCGGTGGCCTCGTTGGTCAGGTCACCTGCCAGCAGCAGGAGTGAGGCGTCGCGGGTGTCGTCGAGGAGGGCGTCGAGCATGAACTGCGGATACGGCGGGTCGCTGTGGTAGCCGGGCGGGAAACCGGCGATCACGATGCCGCTCACCGTTTCGCCGTAGTGCACGTCGTTGGCCAGGGCGATGGTGTGCAGTAGGCGGCCGGGAGGCGGCGGGAGAGTGGTGAATTCGCCCCGTGCCTCGGGTGCTCCCGGCGACGCGGTGGTCAGGGTGGGAGCGGGCAGGGCGCGAATGCCGTTGGACAGGGCGAGGAATCGGTACGGGCGGCCGGGTTCGAGGTCGTTGATCTCGGCGTAGTGGTAGGGGGTCTGGGTGTCGTCGAGGTACACGGTGACCGGCTCGCGTGCCGAATCCGCAGGGGCCAGGCGCACTTCGGAGTTCGCGGGAACCGGGACCGGACGACCTGCGGCATCGAGACCGAACGTGGTCCAGGTCAGTACCACGCCACGTTCGGTCACGGTGACGATTTCCAGATCCAGTGCTATCAGCGGATTCGGCTGTGCTGCACCATAAACCGGGAGCGCCGCAGCCAACGCCGCTCCCGCAGCGGCAGCGAGTACTGTCCGGCGCGACGCTCCGCAGCAGCTCATATCGGTCGAGGCTAGTGGCGGTTCGAGGCGAAAGCGGGCGGCGTCACCAGGTGTTCGGTCAGTGTTTGTTGGCCGGTGCCGAGCAGATCTTCCAGGTGCCGTCTTCCTTGGTGAGATGCTCCTCGGTCTCGGACTCGGTATTGGGCTCCTCGCCCTCCACCGACAGCGTCAACTTCCCGGTCACCTTCGCCTTGGCGTCGTCACCGTCGATGACGATGTCCTTGACCTCGTCGATGCTCACCTGCACTGTCGCCTTGTCGAACTGTTCGCGCTGCTCGGTGGTGAGATTGTCGATCTCGGTCCGGTCGGCCTGGCACGCCAGCTGCGCGGCGGCGATGAACCCGTCGGCATCGAGGGTGTCGTAGAAATCGCGTACGGCCACATCGATCTGCTTCTCGTCCGACGACAACGGCGTGCGCCCCTGCAACGTCAGCGCAACCCCCGCGATCAGCACCCCGACCACCACCAGCGCCACCACCCCGAGCCCCACGAACAACCCGGTCCGCTTCTTCTTCGGCGGCTGCGGAGCGAAACCCTCGGCCCCACCCGGATGCCCCGCCGGTGGATAACCCGCCGGTGGCCCGTGCGGCGGAACACCCTGTGGAGGCGCCCCCTGCGGCGGAACCGGCGGCTGCTGACCGAAGGGAGGTTGCTGTCCCTCTGGTGGATTCGTCATGGCAACGCTCCTGATGTCATCGGGGGCATCAACCCCCAAAACCTGTGGAACCGTGCGAGATCAAACCTGATAATCGGAAAAAGCACTGCCCCGACCGGGCGGACTGCGACAGTCCCGGCCCGTACCAGCAAATTGTGCGCGTGCTCTCGGCGTACCGTAACCTGCCGATTCGGCCCGACCAAATCCGGGGTTGTCCCGGTGGAGAGGCAACCGTGATGCCGTCTGGGGAGGGCCTGCCGTTCGTCTGCGGAACCGCTCCGCCGTACTACGCCGCCATCTTGACCACGGCTTTGTCGACCGATGCTGCCGACTTGGCCGGCTACGTCGAGGCGGCGGCGAAAATGGCCGATCTCGCGGCGCGGATCGACGGCTACCTGGGTATGGAGTTCGCACGAGATGCGGGCTGTGGCATCACCGTGTCGTATTGGCGTGATCTGGACGCCCTGCGGAGCTGGCGTGAAAACATCGAACACGTCGCAGCCCAACACCTGGGCCGCGAACAGTTCTACCTCGGGTACCGGGCGCGGATATGTCGCGTGGAACGTGAGTACGAATGGACGCGGCCAGCAGAATGGGATTCGCCCGCACGCAACGACCGCGAGCAATGAGGAGCTGATATGTCCCAACTCTGGAAATTGTGTAGGCCAGCCGACAGGCGAGCTGAAATGCACGACGACCCCGCCGCGTCGGCAGGGTCGAAGGCTAATCGGAGTCCGTAGGACGTCCTGCAGTCAACGTATCAAATTTCGTGATGACAGATATATCGTTGGCGCGTTCCCAGGTTTGGCTGCTGTCACTGCGTTCGAGGAGCTGAGATGTCGACCCCGCCGATGGAGCTTGTCGCGATCTCCCTCGATTGTGCCGATCCGGAGGAGCTAGCCGAGTTCTACCATCGGGCAACCGGTTTCGAGCTGCATCCTGAGTCCGACAGTGAGTTCGCTGGGCTGAACCGTGCCGACGGGCTGTTTCTCGGATTCCAGCGCGTAGAGAACTATCATGCGCCGCAGTGGCCCGATCAAGCTGTGCCCCAACAGATCCACCTCGACTTCAAGGTCGAAGATCTCGATCTCGCAGAGGTCATGTTGCTGCAGTTGGGTGCGACCAAGCCTGAACATCAGCCGGTCGGCGACAAAGGGTGCGTGCTCATCGACCCCGCTGGGCACCCGTTCTGTATAACCCTCGTCTGAGGCGCGAGAAGGACCCTGACCAGTGTTCGTTCAACAGTTCACGCGAAGGGCGGGCCCAGCAAATCCCACTTGTTGCCTGCGATGTCGATGAACACAGCGACACGCCCGTATGCCTCAGTTCGTGGCTCGGTCATGAACTCGACCCCCGTCGCTGTCATTCGGTGGTATGCGGCCTCGAAGTCATCGACGCGGAGAAAGAACCCAACGCGCCCCGCTACCTGATTACCGATCGCTGGAAGTTGCTGATCACCATCTGCCTGGGCGAGCAGAATCCCCGTGGACGCGTCAGGCGGGCGAACAACAACCCAAGCGCTTCGGTCGACCGTCGTTGGTCGATGCGGGCGAATCCTCCAATAGATCGAAGCCGAGGACTTTGACGAAGAAGTCGATGGCGGGGTCGTACTTCTCGACCACGATCGTGACCAGTTCCAAGTGCATCCCGCGAGCGTAGGGAACGCAAGTCCGAAGTCCAGCGATACAGCGAAGTTCGGCAACGTCTGCGGTTGTGCCAACCTCGCACAGGCGACAACGACTGAGATCGGGAACGAGAAACGGCCCCGACCAGTTGGTCGAGGCCTTTCTCGTGTGTGCCTTCGGCAGAACTCGAACCTGCCGCCTTCTGCTCCGGAGGCAGCCTCAGCCCGTTCGGGCCGGTACTCGTCAATCTTCCGGCGTACCGTCACCTGCCGATTCTGTCCGGCCACATCCGGGGTTGTTCGGGGTACTTGTGACAACGTGGTGACACTCGGAGCGGCCGTCGACGGCTTCGTCGTAGAAGATCGGCTCATGCCGAATGCAGCCGTAGGTGTTTCGTTGCCGGTTCGGCGGGTTAGGGTTCGCCCTGTGTCACAGATCTTGCATGTGTACTTTCTTGATTTGGCCGAACTTCAGGCCGTTACCGGGTCCAAAGACGAGCAGCTCCAGGACCGGATCCTCGGAAGGGGACATGACTGCTTCTCGAGGAACTCGCCCTCCGCGGATCGCGATGGCCACGTCGTGCGGAACAGGGAAGCACTTCGGGCGATCTTCGCTGGCGGACCTTTCGAGTCGCAGCTCGCCGAGCACTACATCGACGCACTCGAATTGATCTGTGACGAGTTGAGTTCGGATGGCGGCGCCGTGGAATTCCGGTTCGGAGACAGATACCTGCCCACGGCTATCGAAGACCTGGCCACCAGCATGATGGGCGAGGATCCATTTCCCGGCATCGTGGGCCTGGCGTCGAGCATCAACGTCGCCGAGAGGAATGGGTGGGGGTACATGAGCACGGAGGATTGTGCTGCGGAGCTCGAGGAGTGGGAAGACTACGTTCCTGAAGAACCTGATGACCTCGGCAGTTTCGTCGTTGACTGGCTCCGCGAAGCGATCGCCGCCGACAAGGGCATCATCGGCTTCTGGGGCGGATAGCGTTCTTCGTTGTCTGCTTGGGAAGCAGGCGAACATGCGGGAATATCGCTCTGAACTGGGCTCGCGGTAGTGCGCGGGGTACCCCGGTTTACCCTCGTTGACCCTGGCTCGGGGCGCGAACGGGGCACGACACCGAGGTGATATCGAGCCCGTCCGTGCGGCCCAGTACTCCGAGGCGACTACGGCAGTAACGAAAAGACGGTGATTACAGTCAGACCCGCAATGAACGTGGCTCCGAAGGCGGTGGCGCTCCGAAGTGCGGCTTGGATCTTCGTGCTACCGCTCAGGCTGTGCCCGATCGCCATCACTAGCGAAGCGATCACCGCGATTGCCACCACCAGGCACAGCGACAAGGCGAACGCTGCTGTGTTATCGGTGAGCTTCGCGAGTACTTCCGGCGAGTCGGACATGGCGCAGGCATTGCGCAGGTAGGTTGGCGACGGTGAAAAACCGGCGGGTGTCTCGCCTACCAGATTGATCCAGTTGGAGCTACGGGTTATGGTCGCCATTGGCGGTTCCTCTCATGTTGCTTCTGAACAGGGCGCCACGGCGGTCCGCCGAGGATCGTGCTCCCCCCTGGGCAAGAGGGGGGAGCGCATCCCGGGCAAGGGGACACGATCGCACGAGGTGCGCACTCCGCTCGGCGGAACGCTGTGACTTGGTTGAGACTTTAACCCCGGCTCACCCAGCAATCACGAATCGGTAACGCGCAGAAAATCATTGGATGAATCGGCTCTGGGCGAATTCCTAGCAAAACTCGCTGGTCAGGAGATCGTTCACGTGGTGGCGCCCGGTAAACCTCGATGGACGCCAAGTATTCGTGTGGCAACAATCACATACGGTTGGTGGCCTGACTCACATCTTTTGCACACCTTTACGCCGATCCGACGTAGATTATCGGGCGTTATTTGGCCAAATGGGTTGGCATGGTCAACTCGGTATGTACTGAGAAACTTGACATCGGTCGCGACGTACTGGTTTTCTTGACGGGTGAGTGATGAATCGGATGATCTTCAGAGACCTGTGATCCCTGATGTGGACGAATCCAAGGTAGCTGGGGCCGTGGCCCAGTTAACTCTGTACATCCACCGCAAATGTGACGAGCTCGCTGGCCAGCTTCTGAATGACGCCGCAGAGAAGCAGGGCCTGCAGAAGCCGGTGGGCGTCGAACCTCTAGCTGGTGAACTGTGGATCGAGTTCGAATTGGTGAAGCTGCGGATCCGACACCAGGCGAAGGTGGAGCTTGAGCTCGCGGTGAAGTCGGCACGAAGCGCTGGCGCTACGTGGGAACAGATCGGCTCGGCCTGCGGGATTACAAGACAGGCGGCCCACGACCGGTGGGGGAAGCTCATGAGAAAGCCTCTCAAGCAGGTGGCCGCACAGCCAGATGTGTTGGACCAGTTCGATCCCGGTGGAAGTGCCGGATGACGTTGTCAACGTGTGCCATCGACGGTACCTAGCTGCACGGCGGATATGGCCATGCTCGGTGGTGGTCTGCGCATAGGTGGGGCTGGCTACCCGCCTGCCCGATAGGGCCTGCCCTTCTCGCGTAGAGGCTCTGGGGTCAAGGGTGGCGATAGCCATCACGGAGTGGCGCGGAGCGCCCTTGACGCTGGAGGGGCGCGGGATCACAATGCAGGCCACCCCAGAACAGGGCCACGCGGCCACCGGTCGCGATACCACCAACCTCACCGCGGATTCCGTTCAGCAATTCACTCGCACCTGGTGACCGGCCAAGGTGATCGGGAACTATGCCGGCCTTTCGGCTGGGACCGGTGACGGTTCGGTGACCACCTGCGCGGGTTCGGCAGGTCGGTCCTATGAGGCAAGCGACGAAGTCGTGCGGCAGTACGTATGCGACTTGGTGTGCTGGTGGCCGTCGATCGGGCAGGATGTCGGCCGATTCGAGCTCGGGAATTCCGTTCAGCAATTCTGACGGGCTGCTCCTGGCCCTCGTCAACGCTTGGGTGGATGCGGTCTGAGCTGTCAGGAGTCCCGGCGTCTGCCGATAGCGCGTGCTCGTCGCCGACTCGCCGCCGCGCCGGGCGGTGAGGTACGAGCAAGACCGTTGCGCGGCGTCTGCGCGGCGGCGGCGCGCACGCGCCGCCGCAGGCGCCCTTGACTCTATATAGCGAAATTCAGCAACCACCCCGTCGGAGTGACGGGCGCTCATCTACTCGGGGACGTTGACCGACTGCGCTACAGCGCGATCGAAGTGACGTTCGGCTGGGAGTCGTCGGCTCAGTGCTGATCGGGCTGGGTGGTGATTGTGCGGGAGCTGCGGATACCGACCCTGTGCCTGGTCGCGGTAGTTCGAAGATTCGTTCGCCCGCCGAGAACAAAGGTCGGGTACCGGAAGTGTTTGGGGTGCAAACGGTTCCGGTCGGTGTTGCCTCGAGTAAGCTGAGATCACCTCCACCTCAGGGGCGGTACGGGACCTGGTCACCGTGCCGTGCCGAGAAGGGAGGTGATGAGATTGGCTAAACACCGCCGGAGCAAGAAAGAAGCCCCGGTCGATTACGGTGTGCTGCTTGCGACAGCTTCCGTGATCGCCGGGGCTCTGTTCCTGGTCAGCCGAGTTCGACGGGCTAGCTAGTTTCATCGGGGTGGGCGTCGGGCCAACGGCGTCCACCCGCTCGGCATCACTCGCGTGATGGTCTCGATGGTACTTGACACAGCGGACTTCGGGAACGGTCTGGCTGACTGATTCTTGTAAACGACGAAGGCCTCCGACCGCTGAAATGCTGGTCGGAGGCCTTCTCGTTCTGTGCCCTCGGCAGGAATCGAACCTGCGGCCTTCTGCTCCGGAGGCAGACGCTCTATCCCCTGAGCTACGAGGGCGGGGTAGATGCCGGTCGCGGTGAGGCGATCGGGCGTCGACAGCGTATCGCATGTAGTGCGGTGTGCCAAAAACCGTGCCGGAGCGGGGATGCCCGGTCCGGCACGTGGGTCAGCTGAGGGGGAGGGGGGTGGCGCCTCGGGTGGCGAGCATGGTGGTCATCAGCTGGGATTCGCTGGCTTGGGTTTTGGACATGGTGGTGGCCAGGGTGCGGACGGGGGTGGTGGCGGCGTGTTCGGCGGCGTAGTCGAGCATCGGGACGCCGCCCTGGTGGTGGCGCAGCATCAGTTGCAGGAACATCGTGTCCAGGGCGGGGCCGGTGGACTGGCGCAGGGCGGTCATTTCCTCCTGGCTCGCCATGCCGGGCATCTGCTGCATCGGTCCCGACATCGCGGGCTCGCCGGTGGCGCTGCCGTGGTGGCCCGCGCTGCCGTGGTCGTCGGTCATCCAGCCCATGTAACCGTCGATGTTCTGGTTGGACTCGCCCCACAGCTGCAACCAGGCCTGCATGCGGCCGATCTGGTTCTGCTGGGTGGTGAGGATGTCGTAGGCGAGGCGGCGCACGTCGTTGTCGGTGGAGGCGATCAGCGCCACCCCGGCCATATCGACGGCCTGCGCGTGGTGCGCGGTCATGTCCTGGCTGAAGCCGATGTCGACAGCGCTCGGCTCCGGTTCGGACGCCTTCTCCAGCGGCATCCGCAACAGCACGCCCGCTACCGCGCCGAGCAGCAGCAGACCGATCGCGCCGAGCACGAGCACCGCCCCGGCCGGGCGTCGCGCGCTCGACTCGGGTGCGGTGTCGTCGATTTCTTCCGTGCTCACTACTGGCCCGAGGGCAGGCCGCCCGGCACCGGGATGCTCGGCAGGCCGGGGATGCCCGAACCGCCGGCGCCGCCGAGTTCGGACGCGTCCGGGGTCAGGCCCTTACCGTCCATCGGCACCGCTTCGGGGCCGTAGGGCGAGGAGTCGAACGGCGGCGGGTTGTTCGCGTCGAAGATCGGGTTCGAGCAGCTCGCGCCGACCTCGGGGTAGGCGTAGGGGTTCTCGCGCAGGGCGGAGATGAACTGCTTGATTCGCGCGTCGTCGGCGGAGTCCAGCTTGAGCTGGTGGCCCCACGACTGCAGCGAGATCGCCGAGTCCAGACCCGGGTACGGCGACATCAGCGAGAACTGACGGCCCTTGACGAAGTTCGACAGCTTCTCGACACCGGCCGCGTCGACCTTGTCCGGGTTGTAGGCGATCCAGACCGCGCCGTGCTCGAGCGAGTGCACCGCGTTCTCCATGCGGATCGGCTTGGCGTACACGGTGCCCGTGCAGTTGGCCCACGCGCCGTCGTGCGGGCCACCGAAGGCCGGGGCCTTGTCGTAGGCGACGCGCTGCTCGGGGGTCACGTGCAGACCGGCCGGGTACTCGGTCTTCACGACGCCGTCGATCTTCGTCGACGGGTCCTGGTTCTCCTTCGAAGGCACCCATTCCTTGAGATCGGTCTGGGCTTCCCGGATGGCGGCCTGGTCCATGTACTTGGGCACCAGGCTGTAGGCCAACAGGCCGATCAGCGCGACGATGGCAATGCCCGCGCCGAGGAGGGCCCATGGGGTTTCCCGCTTCTTGCCCGGAAGGTTGCCCTTACCGGTCTTGCGGGACGGAGACGACTTCCCCGCGGCCTTGACGGCCTTGGCTGATGTGGCGCTAGTCCTGCTCGGCATCGCTGCTGGTGCTCTTTCGACGTGTGGATCGGTCAGTTCGTGGCGGGCGGTCGTGGTTGCAAGGGGCCCAGCCAATAGGATAGAGACTCGTGACTCCAGCTGACCTTGCAGATCTCCTTCGTACCACTGCGGCGAAGGTGCTTGTCGAACGCGGACTGGACTCGTCGGTCCTGCCGGAGCAGGTCACAGTGGAGCGTCCGCGTAACCCCGAACACGGCGACTATGCCACGAATGTGGCGATGCAGGTGGCCAAGCGGGTCGGAACGAACCCGCGCGAGCTGGCCGGTTGGCTGGCCGAGGCGCTGTCGGCGGCCGAGGGAATCGATGTGGCCGAGATCGCCGGGCCCGGCTTCCTGAACATCCGTCTCGCCGCTTCGGCGCAGGGCGCGATCGTGAGCCAGATCCTGGCCGCGGGCGAGATCTACGGCACCGGGTTCACGCTTGCCGGTACCAAGATCAACCTCGAATTCGTTTCGGCGAACCCCACCGGTCCGGTGCACCTCGGTGGCACCCGCTGGGCCGCTGTCGGTGACGCGCTGGGTCGCATCCTGGCAGCTCAGGGCGCCGACGTGACCCGCGAGTACTACTTCAACGACCACGGCGCGCAGATCGACCGCTTCGCGAAGTCGCTGGTCGCGTCCGCGCTGGGCGAGCCGACCCCCGAGGACGGATACGCGGGCGAGTACATCGCCGAGATCAGCGCGAGCATCGTCGCCGCGCATCCCGACGTGCTCACCCTGCCCGCCGACGAGCGCCACGAGGTGTTCCGCAGCGAGGGCGTGCAGCAGATGTTCGCCCAGATCCGCGCGGACCTGCACGAGTTCGGCACCGACTTCGACGTGTACTTCAACGAGAGCGAACTGTTCGCCTCCGGCGCGGTCGAACGCGCCGTCGAAGAGCTCAAGAACTCCGGCAACCTGTACGAGAAGGACGGCGCCTGGTGGATCGCCAGCACCGAGTACGGCGACGACAAGGACCGCGTGGTCCTCAAGAGTGACGGCAATGCCGCTTACATCGCCGGTGACATCGCCTACTTCCAGAACAAGCGTGGCCGCGGCTTCGACCTGGCCATCTACATGCTCGGCGCCGACCACCACGGCTACATCGGCCGGTTGAAGGCCGCCGCGGCCGCGTTCGGCGACAACCCCGACACCGTCGAGGTGCTGATCGGGCAGATGGTGAACCTGGTCAAAGACGGCGTCGCGGTGAAGATGAGCAAGCGTGCCGGAACTGTCGTGACGCTCAACGACCTTGTCGAGGAGATCGGCGTCGACGCCGCGCGCTACTCGCTGGTGCGTTCGTCGGTGAACTCGAGCATCGACATCGATCTCGACCTGTGGACCAAAGCGGCCAGCGAGAACCCGGTCTACTACGTCCAGTACGCGCACGCACGGACCAACAACATCATCGGCAATGCCGCGAAGTTCACCGAATTCGCTTCGGTCGCACCGGATTTCGCGCTGATGACCTCCGCGCGCGAAGGTGATCTGATCCGCACCCTCGGCGATTTCCCGCGCGTGGTCGCCACCGCCGCCGACACCCGCGAACCGCACCGCATCGCCCGCTACCTCGAAGATCTGGCCGGGGTCTACCACCCGTTCCAGTCCGACGACGACATGCGCGTGCTCCCCAAGGGCGACGACGCCGTCACCCCGCTCAACGCCGCCCGCCTCGAACTGGTCAAGGCGACCCGACAGGTGCTGGCCAACGGCCTCGCCCTGCTCGGCGTGAGTGCACCGGAGCGCATGTGAGCTCCCACAGACTTTTCAGGAAGGACGCACAACGATGAGTGGTGCACACCCGGCCGGTCCCCGGCACGCAGAGATCCCGCACGCACCGAGTCTGGCCGAGCGCCCGACCGACCCGCGCGAGATGATCGACCTCCCGGCCAACGTGTGGCCGCGCAACGCCGCGCGCGGTGACGACGGTGTGGTCCGGCTCGCGGGCGTGCCCGTCACCGAGCTGGCCGAGCAGTACGGCACTCCGCTGTTCGTGATCGACGAGGACGACTTCCGCTCGCGCTGCCGCGACATGGTCGCCGCGTTCGGGGCGAATGCCCGCGTGCACTACGCGTCGAAGGCGTTCCTGTGCGGCGAGATCGCGCGCTGGATCCGCGACGAGGGCCTTTCGCTCGACGTGTGCTCCGGCGGTGAGCTGGCTGTCGCGTTGAACGCCGGTTTCCCGGCCGAGCGAATCGCGTTGCACGGCAACAACAAATCGGTGCCCGAGCTCGAAGCGGCCGTCACCGCCGGTGTCGGGCACGTGGTCGTCGACTCGCTCTACGAGATCGAGCGACTGGAAGCGGTCGCCGGTGCGGCGGGCGTGGTGCAGGACGTGCTGGTCCGCGTGACCGTCGGCGTCGAAGCCCACACCCACGAGTACATCTCCACCGCGCACGAGGATCAGAAGTTCGGCTTCTCGATCGCCGGTGGCGACGCCATGGAAGCCCTCGCTCGCGTTTTCGAGGCCGACAACCTGCGTCTGGTCGGTCTGCACAGCCACATCGGCTCGCAGATCTTCGAACTCGACGGCTTCGAGATCGCCGCGCGTCGCATGCTCGGCCTGCTGCGCGAGGCCATCGACAAGTTCGGCATCGACCGCACCGCGCAGATCTCGACCCTTGATCTCGGTGGCGGCCTCGGCATTTCGTACCTGCCGAGCGACAACCCGCCGCCGCTGGGCGAATTCGCCACCAACCTGCGCGCCCTGGTCGCCGCCGAAGCCGCCCGCGCCGGGCTGCCCGAGCCGACCATCGCCGTCGAGCCGGGTCGCGCCATCGCGGGCCCCGGCACCGTCACCCTCTACGAGGTCGGCACCATCAAGGATGTCGAACTCGACGGTGGCGCGCGCCGTCGCTACGTCAGCGTGGACGGTGGGATGAGCGACAATATCCGCCCCGCGCTGTACCAGGCCGACTACGATTGCCGTCTGGTCTCGCGCTCGTCGGACGCTCACGCGGTCGTCGCTCGCGTGGTCGGAAAGCATTGCGAGAGTGGCGATATCGTCATTCGCGACACCTGGATGCCCGCCGACGCGGCCCCCGGTGACCTGGTGGCCGTCGCGGCGACCGGTGCGTACTGCTATTCGATGTCGAGCCGCTACAACCTGCTCACCCGGCCCGCCGTGGTCGCGGTGCGTGACGGTGCGTCTCGACTGATTCTGCGCCGGGAAACGGTGGCGGACCTGCTCAGCCTGGAGGTGGAAGAATGAACGGCACCAATGACGCGGGACGCCCGCTGGGTGTAGCCGTACTCGGGATGGGCACTGTCGGTACCGAAGTGGTTCGTGTCCTGCGCGATCACGCCGATGACCTGCGTTCGCGCGTGGGAGCGCCGCTCGTGCTGCGCGGTGTCGCGGTGCGCGACATCAGCAAGGACCGCGGTGTGCCCGCCGAGTTGCTCACCACCGACGCCGAGGCGCTGTTGGCTCGCGACGATGTCGACCTGGTGGTCGAGGTCATGGGCGGCATCGACCCGGCCCGCAAGCTGATCGGCGACGCACTGGCCGCGGGCAAGTCCGTGGTCACCGCCAACAAGGCGCTGCTCGCCGACTACACCGGCGAACTCGCCGCCGCCGCCGAGGGCAGCCGCGCCGACCTGTACTTCGAGGCCGCCGTCGCCGGTGCGATCCCGGTGGTCCGCCCGCTCATCCAGTCGCTCTCGGGTGACCGGGTGAACAAGGTCGTCGGCATCGTCAACGGCACCACCAACTTCATCCTGTCGGCGATGGACGAGACCGGCGCCGCCTACGACGACGTGCTCGCCGAGGCCACCGCGCTCGGCTACGCCGAAGCCGACCCCACCGCCGACGTCGAGGGCTACGACGCCGCCGCCAAGGCCGCCATCCTGGCCTCGCTGGCCTTCCACACCCGCGTGACCGCGGCCGATGTCTATCGCGAGGGCATCTCCAAGATCACCGCCGAGGACCTCGAGACCGCCGACGCGGTGGGCTGCACGGTGAAGCTGCTCGCCATCTGTGAGCGCGTCCCCGGTGAGCCGAGCGCGGCCGAGGGCGGCAAGGATCGCGTCTCGGTGCGTGTGTACCCGGCGCTGATCCCGCGCAAGCACCCCCTTGCCTCGGTCAACGGCGCGTTCAACGCTGTGGTCGTCGAAGCCGACAATGCCGGTCGCCTGATGTTCTACGGGCAGGGTGCCGGTGGCGCTCCGACGGCGTCGGCCGTGCTCGGTGACCTGGTGATGGCCGCGCGCAACAAGTTCTACGGCGGTCGCGCACCCGGCGAATCGGTCTATGCTGAGCTGCCGATCGCGCCGATCGGCGACACCCCCACCCGCTACCACGTGAACCTGCAGGTGGAGGACCGTCCCGGCGTGCTCGCCGCGGTCGCCGACACCTTCGCCCAGCACGGGGTGAGCATCTCGACCGTGCGTCAGCAGGGCCACGGCGACGGCGCCCGGCTGGTCGTCGTCACCCACCATGCGGTGGAATCGTCGCTGGCAGATACTGTCGCAGTACTGGCGGACATGGAATCCGTGACCGCTGTGACCAGCGTTCTAAGACTGGAAGGCACCGAAGAATGAGCTCCACCGGCATCGCCCCCCAGACCGGCGTGCACTCGCGCTGGCCCGGTCTGATCGCTGCCTACCGCGACCGCCTGGCCGGTGCGGCCGACTGGGAGCCGGTGACCCTGTTCGAGGGCGGCACTCCGCTGGTTCCCGCGCCGTACCTGTCCGAGCTCACCGGGTGCGAGGTGTACCTCAAGGTCGAGGGCGCCAACCCGACGGGTTCGTTCAAGGACCGTGGCATGACCATGGCGATGACCGACGCCAAGTACCGCGGTCAGAAGGCCGTGCTGTGCGCGTCGACCGGCAACACCTCGGCCTCGGCCGCGGCGTACGCCACCCGCGCGGGCATGGAATGCGCGGTGCTGATCCCGCAGGGCAAGATCGCGATGGGCAAGCTGGCCCAGGCCGTGATGCTCGGCGCCAAGATCATCCAGGTCGAGGGCAACTTCGACGACTGCCTCGAGCTGGCGCGCAAGGTGACCGCGGAGTTCCCGCAGGTCGGCCTCGTGAACTCGGTGAACCCGGCCCGCATCGAAGGCCAGAAGACCGCCTCGTTCGAGATCTGTGACGTGCTCGGCAAGGCGCCCGATGTGCACGTGCTGCCGGTCGGCAACGCGGGCAACATCACCGCCTACTGGCGCGGATACCGCGAATACCACGCCGACGGCATCACCAAGGTGCTGCCGCGCATGCTCGGTGTGCAGGCCGCCGGTGCCGCGCCGCTGGTCAACGGCGCGCCGGTGAAGGACCCGGAGACCATCGCCACCGCCATCCGGATCGGCGCCCCGGCGTCGTGGAACGGTGCGATGGAGGCCAAGGAGCAGTCCGGTGGTGCCTTCCGCGCGGCCACCGACGACGAGATCCTGGCCGCCTACCGCCTCGTCGCCGCGCACGAAGGCGTCTTCGTCGAGCCCGCCTCGGCCGCGAGCGTCGCCGGTCTGCTGGCCGCGCGCAAGGAAGGCTGGCTGGATTCGGGCTTGACCGTCGTGTGCACCGTGACCGGCAACGGTCTCAAGGACCCCGACAACGCGCTGGCCGGAATGCCGGAGGTCAAGCCGATCGCCGTCGACCCGATCGCTATCGCGCGCGAACTCGAGCTGGCCTGAGTTGAGCCGCGAGCCCGCCCTGATGACAGCGACGCTGCCCGCCGGTCTCGAAGTGACCGTGCGCGTTCCCGCCTCCACGGCCAACCTCGGACCCGGATTCGATTGTCTGGGAATGGCATTGGGCATCTACGACGAAATCGTGGTGCGCACTACCGAATCCGGACTCGAGATCCGGGTCGAGGGTGAAGGCGCCGACGACGTGCCATGGGGCCCAACACATCTGGTGGTCCGCGCGATCGAGCGCGGACTGGAATCGCTGGGTGTGTGGGCCGACGGCCTCGACGTGGTGTGTCGCAACGTGATTCCGCACTCGCGCGGACTGGGTTCCAGCGCGTCAGCCGTGGTCGGTGGCCTGGCCGCCGGTGCGGGGCTGGCCGCGAAGTTCGATCCCGCGCTGCGCATGGACGACGACCGGCTCGTGCAGCTGGCCTCGGAATTCGAAGGCCACCCCGACAACGCCGCGGCCAGCGTGCTCGGCGCGATCGTCGTCTCGTGGACCGAAACCGATTCCACGCAGGCTCGCGCCTACCGGGCCGTGCGGCTCGACCCGGCGGCCGCGCTGCGCCCGGTGGTGCTCATCCCGCAGGAGCGCTCCTCCACCGCGCACACCCGCGGGCTGCTGCCCGAGCAGGTGCCCCACGGTGACGCGGCGTTCAACGTGAGCAGGGCGGCGCTGGCCGTCGTCGCGCTCACCGAACGCCCCGATCTGCTCATGGCGGCCACCGCCGACCGGCTGCACCAGACCCAGCGTGCCCCCGCGCTACCGCTCACCACGAAGTGGATCGAGCTTCTTCGCGCGGCGGGAATCGCGGCGACGGTCTCGGGCGCCGGTCCGACAATTCTTGCCTTGACTACCGAAGAATTCCCCGATGACCTGCGCAAACAGGCCGAATCGGACGGTCTGCGCGTGGTCGAGCCGGGGATTGCCGACGGGGTATCGATCGCTTGACGGCGTGCCTGCCTTGCCGTTGTTCGCAATAGGCAGCTATTCTGGGCAAGTCCGTACATCGTGCGCATCCGACGCCGGTGCTTCATCAGGGCAATCGCTCCCCTCACCACTGTCTTCTGGTGGCGAAGCCTCCGGTCCTCGCGCGACGGGTAGTACGGCACAGGCGTCGAACATGGACGCATAATCCGAGCTCGGCATATGTTGCCGGGTCTACGGAACGGAACCCTCGAATCAGCACACGGCATTCGAGGGAAGGAAAGGACTTCCGTGACAGAAACGGACCTGCTCGCGACACCCGGGGTGGATTCCAACCCTACGAACTCGGGCAGCCGCGAAAGTGAATCCGGACAGATTTCGAAAATGAGCGAACAAACCGACGTCGCACGATCGGGGCTGACTGGAATGCTGTTGCCGCAGTTGCGCGCACTGGCGGGGGAGCTCGGTATCCGAGGTACCTCCGGAATGCGTAAGGGCGATCTCATCGCCGCTATCAAGGAAAATCAATCCGGGGCGCCCGCCAAGAACGACGCGCCTGCCAAGGGCGACAAGCCCGCTGCAGCGCCGGTCGTGAACGCGCCGGTCGTGAACAAGGCGCCCGTCGAGAACGACGCGCCTGCCAAGAACGACGCTCCCGCCAAGAACGACGCTCCCGCCAAGAACGAAGCGCCCGTCAAGAACGACGCGCCCGCGAAGGTGGACCGGTCCGCCAAGGCCGAGAAGCAGGCCGCGCCCGCCGAGAAGCAGGCGCCCGCCGAGGTCAAGGCCCCCGAGGCCAAGACCGCGCAGGCTCCGACCGAGCAGGTCAAGACCGACACCCCCGCCGACGCAGGCGAGGACACCGGTCGCGAGAGCGGCCAGCGTGGTCGTGGCAGGCAGCGCCGTGGTCGTGACCAGGCCCGCTCCGGTGGCGGCGACAACGCCCCCGCCGAGAACCGTGCCCCCGCCGAGGAGCCCAAGCAGGCCGACAAGGCCGAGGGCGGCGACTCCGGCGATCGTCGACGCGAGCGCAACGACCGCAACGGTGCCGACCGTGGCGAGCGCAACGAGCGCAACAACAACGACCGCAACGGCAACGACCGTGGCGAGCGTGTCGGCGGCGAGCGTAATCAGAACGAGCGCAACCAGAATCAGAGCCAGAACGGCAACAGCGGCGGCAATCGCGGTCCCCGCGACGACCGCGGTGGGGACGACGAGGAAGGCGGCCGCGGTCGCCGGGGTCGTCGATTCCGTGAGCGTCGTCGTGGTCGTGACCGCGACGGTGGTCCCGTCGGCGGCGGTGGTCAGTCCGAGGCGCGCGATTACGACATCCGCGAAGACGACGTCCTGCAGCCGGTCGCGGGCATCCTCGATGTCCTCGACAACTACGCGTTCGTGCGGACCTCCGGCTACCTCGCCGGCCCCAACGACGTGTACGTGTCGATGAACCTGGTCCGCAAGAACGGCCTGCGCCGCGGTGACGCGATCACCGGTGCGGTGCGCGCCCCGCGCGACGGCGAGCAGAACAACCAGCGCCAGAAGTTCGACCCGCTGGTTCGCCTGGACACGGTGAACGGTGGCGAGCTGGAAGCGGCGCGTCGTCGCCCGGACTTCCAGAAGCTCACCCCGCTGTACCCGAACGAGCGACTGCGTCTGGAAACCACCCAGAACAAGCTCACCACGCGTGTGATCGACCTGATCATGCCGATCGGTAAGGGCCAGCGTGCGCTGATCGTGTCCCCGCCCAAGGCGGGTAAGACCACGATCATGCAGGACATCGCCAACGCGATCGCGATCAACAACCCCGAGTGCTACCTCATGGTTGTCCTGGTCGACGAACGTCCCGAAGAGGTCACCGACATGCAGCGTTCGGTGAAGGGTGAGGTCATCGCCTCCACCTTCGACCGCCCGCCGGGTGACCACACCTCCGTCGCCGAGCTCGCCATCGAGCGCGCCAAGCGTCTGGTGGAGATGGGCAAAGACGTTGTGGTGCTGCTCGATTCGATCACCCGATTGGGTCGTGCGTACAACAACTCCTCGCCTGCCTCGGGCCGCATCCTGTCCGGTGGCGTCGACTCGACCGCGCTGTACCCGCCGAAGCGTTTCCTCGGCGCGGCACGCAACATCGAGAACGGCGGCTCGCTCACCATCATCGCCACGGCGATGGTGGAGACCGGTTCCACCGGCGACACGGTGATCTTCGAGGAGTTCAAGGGCACCGGCAACGCCGAGCTCAAGCTCGATCGCAAGATCGCCGAGCGGCGCGTGTTCCCCGCGGTGGACATCAACCCGTCGAGCACCCGCCACGACGAGCTGCTGCTCTCGCCCGACGAGATGGCCGTGGTGCACAAGCTGCGTCGCGTGCTGTCGGGTCTGGACTCGCACCAGGCGATCGATCTGCTGATGGATCGCCTGCGCAAGTCGAAGAACAACCTCGAGTTCTTGATGACGGTCTCCAAGACCGCACCGAGCGCTCTCGACGAGTGATCGTCTAGATACGCGACAAGGGCCTCGCTTCGGCGGGGCCCTTGCTGTTTTCCCAGGGAACAAAGGGCGGGCAGCGGGTGTTCAAGAGGGGTCTGGCATACTGGACAACTGTGTGTCTGCGAGATCTCGCGGACATCCCGCCTAGTCGGTTCCGGTTCACGTACTCCACTCCATGGGGATACGACCCGGCGACCATTATCGAGAGGACGCCCATGAAGGCAGGAATCCACCCCACGTATGTCGAGACCACCGTTGTGTGTGGTTGCGGCAACTCGTTCCAGACTCGCTCCACCAAGGAGTCCGGCCAGATCTCCGTCGAGGTCTGCTCGCAGTGCCACCCGTTCTACACGGGCAAGCAGAAGATCCTCGACACCGGCGGCCGCGTGGCCCGCTTCGAGGCTCGCTACGGCAAGCGTCCCGGTGCCAAGAAGACCGAAGACGCCTCCTAGTTGTCTCCCCCGACGCCCGGTACTGCTTTCGCAGGCCGGGCGTCGGTGGTTTCTGTACCCGAGGTCATCGCTTTCGCACACATAAGGAACTTCACGTGACGCAGCCGTCCGCAATCGACGACATCCTGGCCGAGTACGCGGGCCTCGAGATGCAGCTCGCCGATCCGTCGTTGCACAACGACGCGGGTGCGGCGCGACGGGTGGGGAAGCGGTTCGCCGAATTGGCGCCGGTGATGAGCACCTATCGCAAGCTCGAGGCTGTGCGCGATGATCTCGAGGCCGCCCGTGAGCTGGCCTCCGATGACGCGTCGTTCGCGGCGGAGGTGCCCGGGCTGGAATCGCAGCTGGTGGAGTTGGAGCAGGCCCTCGCGGATCTGCTCGCCCCCCGCGACCCGCACGACGGCGACGATGTGGTGCTCGAGGTGAAGTCCGGCGAAGGCGGCGAGGAATCGGCGCTGTTCGCGGCCGATCTGGCGCGCATGTACATCCGCTACGCCGAGCGGCACGGCTGGAAGGTGGAGACGCTCGACGTCACCTATTCCGACCTGGGCGGATACAAGGACGCGACGCTGTCGATCAAGAGCAAGGACGCCGCGCGCGACGGCGTGTGGTCGCGATTCAAGTTCGAGGGCGGGGTGCACCGGGTGCAGCGCGTGCCGGTGACCGAATCGCAGGGCCGCATCCATACCTCCGCCGCCGGCGTGCTGATCTACCCGGAGCCCGACGAGGTCGAGCAGGTGCAGATCGACGAGACCGACCTGCGCATCGACGTCTACCGGTCCTCCGGCAAGGGCGGCCAGGGCGTCAACACCACCGACTCCGCCGTCCGCATCACCCACCTGCCGTCGGGCATCGTGGTGACCTGCCAGAACGAACGCTCCCAGCTCCAGAACAAGGCCCGCGCCATGCAGGTCCTGGCAGCCCGGCTGCAGGCACTGGCCGAGGAACAGGCCGACCAGGAAGCCGCCGCCGGTCGCGCGAGCCAGATCCGCACGGTCGACCGCTCCGAACGCATTCGCACCTACAACTTCCCGGAGAACCGGATCGCCGACCACCGCATCGGCTTCAAATCCCACAACCTCGACGCCGTCCTCGACGGCGACCTCGACCCCCTCCTCGACGCCCTCGGCAAGGCCGACCGCGACGCCCGCATGGCAGCGGAGTAGCCGCCAGCCACTGGTCAGTTGATCACCATGCACTGGTGCATTTCCCTTCTCGGGCGATGCTTGCCTCAGTGCATGGTGATCAACTGACCAGGACGGCCACGACGCTGCGGGCGGGTGCTCGCCGCGAGACGTTCGACGATGATGAGGAGGGTTACGTGACCGAGCGCATTCGGCTCCGTCCGTTGATCATCGAGGCCGCTGAGGTGTTGGCCGAGGCCGGAGTGGGTTCGCCGATGCCCGATGCGGAGAACCTGGCCGCCTACGTGCTCGGCACCGAGCGCATGCGGTTGGCGCTGATCCCGATGGTCGAGCCCGAGATCGCCGACCGGTACCGGGCGCTGATCGAACAGCGGGCCGCGCGAATTCCCTTGCAGCACTTGACCGGAACGGCCGCGATGGGCGAGATCGACCTCGCCGTCGGCCCCGGCGTTTTCGTCCCGCGTCCGGAGACGGAACTGTTGTTCGCGTGGGCGCTGGCCTACCTCGAGACCCTCCTGCACGACCACGCCCCGGTCGTCGTCGACCTGTGCACCGGCTCGGGCGCACTGGCACTGGCCATCGCCCACGCCCGCCCCGACGCCGAGGTCCACGCCGTCGAACTCGACCCCGACGCCCTCACCTGGGCCCGCCGCAATGCCGACACTCGCATCGCCGACGGCGACACCCCCATCACCCTGCACGCCGACGACGTCACCGACCCGACCCTGCTCACCCCCCTGAACGGCCGCGTCGACCTCGTCGTCTCCAACCCGCCCTACATCCCCGAAGCCGCGACCCTCGACCCCGAGGTAGCCGACCACGACCCCCACCGCGCCCTCTTCAGCGGTCCGGACGGCCTCGACGTCATCCGTGGCATGGTCCCGACCATCGTCCGCCTGCTCCGCCCGGCCGGCGCCACCGCCATCGAACACGACGACACCAACGGCGGGGGAGTAGCGGCCCTGCTCGCGGCAGCCGATTTCACCGACATCGTCGAACACGTCGACCTCGCCGACAAACCCCGCTTCGTCGTCGCACGCCGACCCGGCTAACTCCGACCAACCATCGAATCGCAGGGTCGATGCCCACGCTCGCCCCGCACGCGGTCACCCAGCACACTTTGAGCACCGAATAGTCGGGAACACCCAAAAGTCCCCCGACACTCCGCCCTCATCCTGGGAGTTAGACTCTTGCGCGCACCAACGACCGGAATATTTCGCGGAGAGGCGGAGACGCTGTGAGTACCGTCTATGACTGTGCCGAGGCCGACTCGCGTGCCGCTGGGATCACGGCGGCGACGAGCGCGTTGAAATCCGGTCGTCTGGTCGTCATGCCGACCGACACGCTCTACGGCATCGCTGCCGACGCGTTCGATTCCAGCGCGGTGAGCGATCTGCTGGCCGCCAAGCGGCGCGGACGCGATATGCCCGTCCCGGTGCTCGTCGGTTCGTGGCACACCATCGATGGCCTGGTGTTCTCGGTGCGGCCGCAGGCGCGGGATCTGATTCGCGCGTTCTGGCCCGGTGCGCTGAGTCTTGTTGTGCAGGCGGCACCTTCGCTGGCGTGGGATCTCGGCGATACCCGCGGCACGGTGATGTTGCGGATGCCGTTGCATCCGGTGGCGCTGGAACTGTTGCGTGAGGTCGGGCCGCTGGCGGTGTCGAGTGCCAATGTGTCGGGGCAGCCGCCCGCGACCACGGCGGCCGAGGCGCGCGAGCAATTGGGATCGCTGGCGAGTGTGTATCTCGACGGCGGGCCCGCCGAACACGCGGTGGCCTCGACGATCGTCGATCTCACCGCGGATCAGCCGCGGGTGTTGCGGGAGGGTGCTGTGCCGGTGGCCGATATCGCGGAGGTGCTCGGGATGGTGCCGGAAGCCCTGATCAGCTCCGCGCAGCGGTGATCGCACGCCACTGATGAGCTCAGTCGTCCCCCTGCGCGAGCTACTGCTCGTGCTGCTCGTCTCGGCCACGGTGACCTTTCTGGCCACCGGTGGTGTGCGGGTGCTCGCCATCGCGTTCGGCGCGGTGGCGGTGCCTCGTGAGCGCGATGTGCACGTGAAGCCGGTACCGCGCATGGGCGGTGTCGGCATGTATGTCGGCGTCGTCGCCGCGGTGTTGTTCGCACATCAATTGCCCGCGCTGCGAAGAGGTTTCGACTACGCCCCGGATATTCCGGCGGTGTTGGTCGCTGCGACGATCATCGTGCTGGTCGGCATCGTCGACGACCGCTGGGGTCTGGACGCGCTCACCAAATTCGTCGGCCAGATCACCGCGGCGGGCGTGATGGCCGTGATGGGCCTGAGCTGGTACGTGATCTACAACCCGTTCAACGACACCACTGTCGTGCTCGACGCGCTGCAGGGCGGGCTGGTCACCGTCGCGATCACCGTCACCCTGGTGAATGCGATGAACTTCGTCGACGGTTTGGACGGCCTTGCCGCGGGCCTCGGTTTGATCTGCGCGGGCGCGGTTTTCGTGTTCTCCATCGGTTTGCTCTACGACCAGGGCGGCTCGGTGGACACCTATCCGCCCGCGTTGCTGGCCGCCGCGCTGGCGGGCGCCTGCCTCGGATTTCTGCCGCACAATTTCTCGCCCGCGAGAATATTCATGGGCGATACCGGCTCGATGATGATCGGTTTGATCTTGGCCGCGGTATCCACTGGCGCTTCTGGGCGAATTCCGCTGCAGGGTTACGGCCCGCGCGACATTGTGGGTTTGCTGTCGCCGCTGTTGCTGGTCGGTGCGGTGATGTTCATTCCGGTGCTCGATCTGTTGCTGGCGATCGTGCGCCGGGTGCGTGCGGGCGTGAGCTTCTCCACACCGGACAAAATGCATCTGCACCACCGATTGCTGCAGATCGGACATTCACACCGGCGCGTGGTCCTGCTGATCTATTTATGGGTCGGCGTACTCGCCTTCGGCGCCGTGGGAACGTCGCTGATGGACCGGCGACTCGTTGTGCTGCTGGTGGCGGGCGGATTGGTGTTCGCACTGCTGGTGACCGCGATCCCGTCGGTGCGCAGGTCCGAGTCGGCAAAGAGTTGAGTTCGGCGCGCAAGGTAAAGTTCGGCGCGTGAGCTTTACACCCGAAACCGTGCCCGGCCCCGACGCCCCCCTGCGCGCGGCGCTGCGCTACGGCCTGATCGGCCTCGGCGTGCTCGTCGTCGCCTCGATTGCCATCGCCGGCGCGGTAGCGGGCACGCCCGGTATGTGGGGTGCGCTGCTCGGTTCGGCGATCGGCGGCGGGTTCATTCTGACGACAGCCGTGGTCGTGCTGCTCGGCGCGAAGCTGCCGCCGACCACCGCGGGCATGGTGATGTTGGGCGGCTGGGTCGGCAAAATGTTCGTCGGACTGCTGGTCATCGCCCTGTTGCGGCAGTTCGATTTCTACAGCAGGCCCGCGCTGTTCTTCACCGTCGTCGGTGCGTTGGTCATCGTGCTCGGCGCCGAGACGTATGGAGTTGTGAGCCAGCGGGTTCCGTACGTGACGACACGCGCGGGGGACGGCGAAACGGCTTCCGAACAGGAATAATCCCACCCAGCTACACACTGTCGTAGATAGCTTGGTAAAGTGTTGGTAAGCAAGCAGCCAAGTCGGGGCCGAATCCCGCAACTTGGGGGGATCGGCGAGATCCCGCCTGGTGCCGCTATGCTTACTGCCGAGTCCGGGCTGATTGCCCGGCTGAGGCATATCGACGATGTCGCCGACACCGCGCAGGTGCTATGCGGACTTTTGCCGCGGAGCCCGTTGTGGCCACGTTCGAGCGTTTGAGTTGATAGCACCTGATCGTCAATGTCCGATCGAACCGACGGGATGATGTTCCCGCGGCCCGAACACGGGAGAGAACGCTGAGCGCCACAACATGGGCGGGCGAGTTCCACACGCCATCACTAATCGACTTCTTCCCTCCAGCGATCTTGTTCGAGGGCACGTTCATCGAGATCGACCGCCTGGTGCTCGTCCGCGTCTTGATGACCGCGGTGCTGATCGGATTCATGCTCGCAGCATTTCGGAGCCCGCGGATCATTCCCGGCCGTCTGCAGAACATCGCCGAGTTCGGTCTGGTGTTCGTCAAGGAGCAGATTTGTGACGAGGTACTGGGTAAGGAATCCGGGCGGAAGTTCTTCCCGCTGATCGCGACGATCTTCTTCACGGTCCTTTTCCTGAACTTTTCGGGCATCGTTCCCGGCTTGAACATCTCCACCAATGGCCGCATCGCCATGCCGCTGGTCCTGGCCGTGATCGCATACATCGCGTTCAACTACGTCGGCATCAAGAAGTACGGCTTCATCAAGTACATGCGCAGCAGCATCGTGGTGCCGGGCGTCCCGCCCGCACTTCACGTGCTGCTGATCCCGATCGAGTTCATGTCGACGTTCCTGCTGCGCCCCTTCACTCTGACTGTCCGACTCATGGCCAACATGCTGGCCGGTCACATCCTGTTGGTCATGTTCTTCGCCGCGACGCAGTTCTTCCTGTTCGACGCGGACAACTGGATGAAGGTCTTCGCACCGTTCTCGCTGCTCGCCGGCATCGCGTTCACGCTGTTCGAACTGCTCGTCATCCTGCTGCAGGCCTACGTTTTCGCGCTGCTGGTTGCGATCTACATCGGACAAGCCGAGCACGTCGATTCACACTGATCCGACTAGCTACTTACACGAAACCCCTGCTGCACCACGCCGTCCGGCGGGTGAGCAACAGAAAGGAATGGAAGACTCATGAGCCTCTCGTACTTGGCCCAGGAAGCCGTCAACACCACCTCCACCTCCAAGGGCTTCGGTGCCATCGGCTATGGTCTGGCCGCGATCGGCCCCGGCGTCGGCATCGGCATTCTCGTGGGTAAGACGATCGAGGGCATCGCCCGTCAGCCCGAGCTGGCCGGCCAGCTCCGGACCACCATGTTCCTCGGCATCGCGCTGACCGAGGCCCTGGCCCTGCTCGGCCTTGTCGCCGGCTTCATTTTCTGATTCCCATGCCTCAGTACACACTGCTGGCTGCAGAGGAAGCAGAGAACGTCAATCCTCTGATCCCAGCCACATACGACATCGTGTGGTCGGCGGTCTGCGTCGCCATCATCGCCGTCCTGTTCTACAAGTTCGTGGCACCGCGTTTGACGAAGGTGCTCGATGAGCGTGCTGAAAAGATCCAGGGCGGTATCGCCAGGGCCGAAGCAGCTCAGGAAGAGGCACAGCACACGCTGCAGCAGTACCAGCAGCAGCTTGCTGAAGCCCGGCTCGAGGCCGCGCGCATCCGTGAGGAAGCACGCACCCAGGGTCAGCAGATCCTCGCGCAGATGCGCACGGATGCCCAGGCCGAAGGCGACCGTATCGTCGCCGCCGGTCACTCCCAGCTGGAAGCCCAGCGCCAGCAGATCCTGACGGAGCTGCGTTCCGAGGTCGGCCGTACGGCCGTCGACCTGGCCGAGAAGATCATCGGTCAGTCTGTTTCGGACGAAGCCAAGCAGGCGGCGTCGATCGACAAGTTCCTGAGCGAACTCGACGACACCGACGCCATCGGGGTCGGAAGGTAGCGACGCGAAAGTGAGAAGCATGTACGCAGCGAGCCGCGAGGCCAGTACCCGGTCTCGCGAGGCGCTTCGGGTCGCTCTGACCGGAAGCGAAACTGTTGCGGCCACAACGGGGTCGGAACTGTTCGCCGTTGTCGCCGTGCTGGACGACCAGCGTTCGCTGCGTGTGGCGCTCGCGGACGCCTCGGTGCCGGGTTCGGCGCGCGCTGAACTCAGTGAGCGGATCTTCGGCGGCAAGGTCAGCGCTGCCACACAGGCAGTGCTGACCACCGCGGTGGCGCAGAACTGGTCACGCACCCGCGACCTGGTCGACACCCTGGTGCTGCTCGGGCAGGAGGCTCTGCTGGAGTCCGCTGCCGTCGGCGGTCGGCAGGATGCGGTGGAGGACGAGCTGTTCCGGCTCGGACGCATCGTGGCCGACAATCCGAAGCTGGAGCAGGCACTGTCCGATCAGGGAAAGCCCGCCCCGGCGCGGCGCGAACTGATCGTGCGGCTGCTCAACGGCAAGGTCGAGCCGGTCACCCTGGCGCTGGCCGAGCAGGCGGTGACCCGCCTGCGGACCAACAACATCGGCGTCGCCTTCGACGCCCTGTCCGATCTGGCGGCGGCCCGTCGTGACCAGATCGTCGCCCACGTGCACTCGGCGGTCGAGCTGAACGATCAGCAGAAGGAGAAGCTGTCGGCTTCCCTGCGGCGGATCTACGGCAAGGCGGTCACCGTGCACGTGCAGGTCGACCCGACGCTGCTGAGCGGCGTCGTCGTCCGCGTCGGAGACGACGTGATCGACGGCAGCGCCACCGGCCGACTGGAGAAGCTGCGTCGCGCGCTGTCCTGAAAAGGGCACGCGCACAGCAACTTCCCCCATCCCCGACATTCGAGACCACAGCGAGAGCAGGAACAACATGGCGGAGCTGACGATCTCCTCCGACGAGATCCGTAGCGCGATCGAGAGCTACACCCAGAGCTACACCCCGGAAACCTCCATCGAAGAAGTCGGCCTCGTGACCGATACCGGCGACGGTATCGCGCACGTCAGCGGTCTGCCTTCGGCGATGGCCAACGAGCTGCTCGAGTTCCCCGGCGGGGTCCTCGGCGTCGCGCTGAACCTCGAGGACACCGAAATCGGTGCCGTCATCCTCGGCGAGTACGCCTCGCTGGAAGAGGGCCAGCAGGTCCGTCGCACCGGCGACGTGCTCTCCGTCCCCGTGGGTGACAAGTTCCTCGGTCGCGTCGTCAACCCGCTCGGCCAGGCCATCGACGGCCTGGGCGAGATCGAGTCCGACGAGCGCCGCGTGCTGGAGCTGCAGGCCGCGTCCGTGCTGGAACGTCAGCCGGTCGAAGAGCCGCTCGCCACCGGTATCACCGCGATCGACGCGCTGACCGCCATCGGTCGCGGCCAGCGTCAGCTGATCATCGGCGACCGCAAGACGGGCAAGACCGCCGTCGCGATCGACGCGATCCTGAACCAGAAGGCCAACTGGGAAACCGGCGACCCCGACAAGCAGGTTCGCTGCATCTACGTCGCGATCGGCCAGAAGGGCTCCACCATCGCGGGCGTCAAGACCGCGCTCGAGGAGCACGGCGCGATGGAGTACACCACCATCGTCGCGGCCCCGGCCTCCGACTCGGCCGGCTTCAAGTGGCTGGCTCCGTACACCGGTTCGGCCATCGGCCAGCACTGGATGTACCAGGGCAAGCACGTCCTCATCGTGTTCGACGACCTGACCAAGCAGGCCGAGGCGTACCGCGCCATCTCGCTGCTGCTGCGTCGTCCGCCGGGCCGCGAGGCGTACCCCGGTGACGTCTTCTACCTGCACTCCCGTCTGCTGGAGCGTTGCGCGAAGCTCTCCGACGCCATGGGCGGCGGCTCGATGACCGGTCTGCCGATCATCGAGACCAAGGCCAACGACGTCTCGGCGTTCATCCCGACCAACGTCATCTCCATCACCGACGGCCAGGTCTTCCTCGAGTCCGACCTGTTCAACAAGGGCGTCCGCCCGGCGATCAACGTCGGTACCTCGGTCTCCCGTGTCGGTGGCGCCGCCCAGACCAAGGCCATGAAGAAGGTCGCCGGTTCGCTGCGTCTGGAAATGGCGCAGTACCGCGAGCTGGAGGCGTTCTCCGCCTTCGCCTCCGACCTCGATGCCGCATCGCTGGCGCAGCTCGAGCGTGGCGCCCGCTGGGTCGAGCTGCTCAAGCAGGACCAGTACTCGCCGGTCTCGGTCGAGGATCAGGTCGTCTCGATCTACCTGGTCGACGCCGGCTACTACGAGTCGGTGCCCGTCGCCGACGTGCGTCGCTTCACCGCCGAGCTGCTCGAGTACCTGCACGGTGCGACCCAGAGCTCGTTCGACGCGCTCGAGGGTGGCAAGAAGCCCCTCGCCGGCGATGCCGCCGACGCGATCAAGGCCGAGACCGAGAAGTTCAAGCAGGGCTTCCTGGATTCCAACGGCAACCGCATCGTGAACGAGGCCGCCGCGGGCGAGCTCGACCACGAAGAGGTCGAGTCGCTGTCGGTCACTCGCAAGCACGTCGACAAGTAAGCCGGGTTCATGATGTCGGCAATTTCCGATCTGGCGAATGAAGGGAGTGTGAACCGCTAGTGGCAAGTTTGCGCGAATTGCGCTCCCGCATTCGTGGTGTGAATTCGATCAAGAAGATCACCAAGGCTCAGGAACTGATCGCGACCTCGCGAATTTCCAAGGCCCAGGCCAGGGTTGCGGCTGCCAAGCCGTACGCCGAGGAGATCACCAAGGTCCTCGGCGAACTGGCGAGCGCTTCGAAGAACCTGTCGCACCCGCTGCTGACCGAGCGTCCCCACGCTCGTCGGGCCGCTGTCCTGGTGATCACCAGTGACAGCGGTATGTGCGGTGGCTACAACTCGAACGTGCTCAAGCGCGCCGAGGAGCTCATGACCTCGCTGCGTGGCGACGGCAAGGAACCCGTTCTGTACGTGATGGGCAGCAAGGGCATCACGTACTACAAGTTCCGCAACCGTCCGTTCCAGGCGTCGTGGTTCGGCTTCTCCCAGCAGCCCAAGTACACCGACGCGTCGGCTGCGTGCCAGCACTTGGTCGAGGCCTTCATGGCCGGCTCCGGCAGCGAGGTCCCCTCGCTCGACGGCACCGAAACCATCGAAGGTGTCGACGAGCTGCACATCGTCTACACCAAGTTCGTGTCGATGCTGACCCAGACTCCGGAGGTGCGCCGCCTGGCGCCGATCCAGGTCAGCTTCGTCGACGAGAACTACGAGCTCGGCGACGACATCATGTCGGACTCGCCGAACGTGGTGGTGTCGGCACAGTACGAGTTCGAGCCGGACGCCGATGTGCTACTCGGGGCTCTGCTGCCCAAGTACATCAACACGCGTATCTACGCATCGTTGCTCGAGGCAGCGGCATCCGAGTCCGCGGCTCGGCGCACCGCAATGAAGGCGGCGACCGATAACGCCAACGAGCTGGCCAATGTGCTCCAGCGCGAGGCGAACTCGGTACGTCAGGCCCAGATCACGCAGGAAATCAGCGAAATCGTCGGCGGCGTCAATGCGCTGGCGTCGAGCTCGGACCGCGACTAAACGCGCAGGAAGTGAATCCAAACCAATGACCGCAGCTGTCACTAAGGACAACGCGAGCCAGGTGGGCGAAACCGCCGGCCGCGTCGTCCGTGTCATCGGCCCCGTCGTGGACGTCGAGTTCCCGCGTGGCGCCATCCCCGAGCTCTTCAACGCTCTGCACGCCGACATCAAGCTCGCGTCGGTGGCCAAGACCCTGACCCTCGAGGTCGCTCAGCACCTCGGCGACAACATCGTGCGCACCATCTCGATGCAGCCGACCGATGGTCTGGTCCGTGGCGCGAGTGTCTCCGACACCGGCAAGCCGATCTCGGTGCCGGTCGGCGACGTCGTCAAGGGCCACGTGTTCAACGCCCTCGGTGACTGCCTCGACACTCCCGGCCTCGGCCGTGACGGCGAGCAGTGGGGCATCCACCGTCAGCCGCCGAGCTTCGACCAGCTCGAGGGCAAGACCGAGATCCTCGAGACCGGCGTCAAGGTCATCGACCTGCTGACCCCGTACGTCAAGGGCGGCAAGATCGGTCTGTTCGGTGGTGCCGGTGTCGGCAAGACCGTGCTGATCCAGGAGATGATCACCCGTATCGCTCGCGAGTTCTCGGGCACCTCGGTGTTCGCGGGCGTCGGTGAGCGTACTCGTGAGGGCACCGACCTCCACCTGGAAATGGAAGAGATGGGCGTCCTCCAGGACACCGCCCTTGTCTTCGGCCAGATGGACGAGCCGCCGGGCACGCGTATGCGTGTCGCCCTGTCCGCGCTGACGATGGCGGAGTACTTCCGCGACGTCAAGGGCCAGGACGTGCTGCTCTTCATCGACAACATCTTCCGTTTCACCCAGGCCGGTTCCGAGGTCTCGACCCTGCTGGGTCGCATGCCTTCGGCCGTGGGTTACCAGCCGACGCTGGCGGACGAGATGGGTCAGCTCCAGGAGCGCATCACCTCGACCAAGGGTCGCTCGATCACCTCGCTGCAGGCGATCTACGTCCCCGCCGACGACTACACCGACCCGGCACCGGCGACCACCTTCGCCCACCTGGATGCGACGACCGAGCTTTCGCGCCCGATCTCGCAGAAGGGCATCTACCCGGCCGTCGACCCGCTGACCTCGACCTCTCGTATTCTCGAGGCTTCGATCGTCGGCGAGCGCCACTTCCGGGTCGCCAACGAGGTCAAGCGGATCCTGCAGAAGTACAAGGAACTGCAGGACATCATCGCCATCCTCGGCATGGACGAGCTCTCCGAGGAGGACAAGGTCCTCGTCGGTCGCGCCCGTCGCCTGGAGAAGTTCCTTGGTCAGAACTTCATCGTCGCCGAGAAGTTCACCGGCCAGGTCGGCTCGGTCGTTCCGCTGGAACAGACCATCGACGACTTCGACCGGGTCTGCAAGGGCGAGTTCGATCACTACCCGGAGCAGGCGTTCAACTCCTGCGGTGGTCTCGACGACGTCGAGGCAGCCGCGAAGAAGATCCTCGGGAAGTAGTCCACTATGGCGGAGATGACAGTTGATCTCGTAGCGGTCGAACGCAAGCTCTGGTCCGGCCAGGCTACGTTCGTCAGCGCGCAGACCACCGAGGGTGGAATCGGCATCATGGCGGGCCATGAGCCGCTACTGGGTCAGCTCGTCGAGGGCGGCACGGTTTCGATCGTGACCACCGGCGGCGAGCGGATCGTCGCCGCGGTGCACGGTGGCTTCTTCTCGGTCACCGCCGACACCGTGCGGGTGCTGGCCGAGTCCGCGGATCTCGCGGGCGAGGTCGACGTCGACGCGGCGCGCAAGGTGCTGTCCGACGAGAGCGCCACCGAGGTCCAGCTGCGTGCGGCCAAGGGCCAGGTGCGCGCGGTCGAAGCGACCGTGACCGACTGATCGCAGTACCACAACGCCTGCCGGCGAGGAACTTCGGTTCCTCGCCGGCAGAGTTGTTTACCGGGCCTTTTCGGGGGAAAGACGGTCCGCCCGGTTTGTGCCGGAGCGCGCGTGATTGAATGGGACAGCGGGGGTGTCTTGGACACCGGCAAGAACGAAAGGGCGTACGGCATTGCAAACCGGGATGGTTCTCCTGATCATTCTGGTGCTGACGCTCGTGTTCGTAGCCGGTGCGTCGACCTACCGCCTGGTGATGTTGCGCCGCGGGGGCACGGCCGCCCTACTACGCACGCTGCCCGCACGCGGTGGCCAGGGCTGGCGGCACGGGCTCATTCGCTACGACGAGGATCGCCTCGTCTTCTTCAAACTGACCAGCCTGAAATTCGGTCCTGATTCCACCGTGCATCGCCAGGGCCTCGAGATCGTCGAGCGCCGAGCGCCGCAGGGCGATGAATTCGACATCATGAGCGATGACATCGTGGTGGTAGCCGTCACCGATCCGCAGAGCAGTTTCGAGCTTGCGCTCGACCGCGGTTCGATGGCGGCTTTTCTGTCCTGGGTGGAGTCGCGGCCTTCCGACCGCGCCCGCCGTACTCGCGGAGGCCCGGCATGAGCGGTCAGCGCCCGGAGGCGGCAGCTCGCGTAACCACGCAGGGCGCCCGATCCTGCCGATTGGACACAGCATGAGCGTGCATTTGACCCGGATCTATACCCGTACCGGTGACGACGGCACGACCGGTCTGAGCGATTTCTCCCGCGTCGACAAGAACGATCCTCGGCTGATCGCCTACGCCGACTGCGATGAGGCCAATGCGGCCCTCGGCGTTGCTGTTGCCCTCGGTGCGCCCGAACCCGCGGTGCTGACGGTGCTGCGCCAGATCCAGAACGATCTGTTCGACGCGGGCGCCGACCTGTCCACCCCGGTTGTCGCCGAGCCGAAGTACCCCCCGCTGCGCATCACCCAGCCCTATATCGACCGGCTCGAGCAGTGGTGCGACGAGTTCAACGACGGTCTGGCACCGCTGAATTCGTTCATTCTGCCCGGCGGCACGCCGTTGGCTGCGTTGTTGCACACAGCCCGCACCGTGGTGCGCCGCGCCGAGCGATCCGCGTGGGCGGCCGTGGAAACTCACCCCGACGACACCAGCGTGTTGCCCGCGAAATATCTGAATCGGCTCTCGGACCTGCTGTTCATCCTCAGCCGGGCCACCAATCCCGCCGGTGATGTCCTGTGGCAGCCCGGTGGCGGGCTGCCGCGCTGAAAGTGACCCTCCGACGGTGAGAATCGGTCGGTTTCTTGTTGTTTCGTCGGCAGGGGGCGTGTCGTCGCGTGACGGTCGATAAGGTGGCGTGGTGAGCGAACGGTTTCTGGTCTCCGGCGGTAATCGACTCGTCGGCGAGGTCGCGGTCGGCGGCGCGAAGAACAGCGTGCTGAAGCTGATGGCTGCCTCGTTGCTGGCCGAGGGCACGACCACCATCACCAACTGTCCAGACATCCTCGATGTCCCCCTGATGGCGGAGGTGCTGCGCGGCCTCGGCTGCGATGTGACGATCTCCGACGACGTCAGCGGCGACAACTCGGTGGTGACGATAAATACCCCCGCCGAGCCCAAGTACCACGCGGACTTCCCCGCGGTGACCCAGTTCCGCGCCTCGGTGTGTGTGCTCGGTCCGCTGATGGCCCGCTGCAAACGTGCCGTGGTCGCACTGCCCGGTGGCGACGCGATCGGTTCGCGACCACTGGATATGCACCAGGCCGGGCTGCGGCTGCTCGGTGCGACCAGCTCGATCGAGCACGGTTGCGTGGTGGCGTCGGCCGAGCAGCTGCAGGGTGCCCGGATCCGCCTCGACTTCCCGTCGGTGGGCGCGACCGAGAACATCCTGATGGCGGCGGTGCTGGCCGAGGGGGAGACGGTCATCGACAACGCGGCGCGCGAGCCCGACATCGTCGACCTGTGCACCATGCTCGTCCAGATGGGTGCGCGGATCGAGGGGGCCGGTTCCTCGGTGCTCACCGTGCAGGGCGTGAAGAGCCTCTCGCCCACCACGCACCGGGTGATCGGCGACCGCATCGTCGCCGCCACCTGGGGGATCGCCGCGGCGATGACCACCGGCGATGTCCGGGTCACCGGCGTGAACCCCAAGCACCTGGCCCTGGTGCTGGACAAGCTGCGCTCCGCAGGCGCGCGAATCTCCTATGAGCCCAACGGTTTCCGCGTTGTGCAGGCCGAGCGTCCGCGTGCGGTGAACTTCGCGACGCTGCCGTTCCCCGGTTTCCCGACCGACCTGCAGCCGATGGCCATCGGCCTGGCCGCCATCGCCGACGGCACCTCGATGATCACCGAGAACGTCTTCGAGGCGCGGTTCCGTTTCGTGGAGGAGATGATCCGGCTCGGCTCCGACGCCAGGACCGACGGTCACCATGCCGTTGTGCGCGGGATCCCGCGGTTGTCGAGTGCGCCGGTCTGGTCTTCCGACATCCGCGCGGGTGCGGGCCTGGTGCTGGCCGGCCTGGTCGCCGATGGCGTCACCGAAGTCCACGACGTCTATCACATCGACCGTGGCTACCCCCGGTTCGTCGAGCAGATGCAGGCGCTCGGAGGACAGGTCGAACGGGTCGATGCGCCGAAATAGGGCCTCTGACCAGCCGATTTGACTTCGCGTTGGTCGGCACGTAACTTTATTCGAGTCAGAGCGACACGGACACCGACTCAGCCGCCCAGCGGTTCGAGACACGAGGTAGTACGTTGAGCGCCTGACTGATCATGTGTTCAGGGTTACATGCTTCGCGACTTGCTTCCGGGGTTGGCCGTGAGCTAAGTTTGAACTCTTGCCTCACCGAAACCCCTTCGAGAAGATGTCGGGTAGAAGTGTGTGCGTGTGTTCTTTGAGAACTCAATAGTGTGT
>NZ_JBHYRN010000043.1:0-30934 GCF_042749305.1 Nocardia sp. NPDC058705
TTTTTTTGTTGGCGGGGGGGGGCGGTGTTGTCGCGGCCCCGCGGGGCCGCCGGTTAGCGCTCGAGACTCGCGCCTGCGGCGCATGCGCTTCGAGCGCTAACCGGCGACCCGGCCGCGACCGGCCACTGCGTGGCCGCTGCTCCCTAAGGGTCGCAGGTGGGGGCTGGGTTGTGCGGTCATGGCGGATCGGGGTGCACGATGTGGTTGGGAGTGCGGTATGGCGGGACGTGACCTACTGATTTCGTTGGTACACGGGTAACTCCCCAACCACCTCGCAGCTGTGGCGCGACTGACGTGAGGCCGAGAGTCGACAGTCGGGCTTGCGGACTACTCGCTAAATACTCGGGGAGGCGGAACAGCTAGTGTGGCGGTGTGTCTAGACGAGCTGATGGTAGGGCGGATGACGAACTCCGCGACGTGAAGATCACTCGGGGTTTCACCGCGCATCCGGCGGGGTCGGTGCTGGTGGAATTCGGGCAGACGCGGGTGATGTGTACCGCGAGCGTCACTGAGGGGGTGCCGCCGTGGCGCCGGGATTCAGGGTTGGGGTGGCTCACCGCGGAGTACGCGATGCTGCCTGCGGCCACCCATACCCGTAGCGGGCGTGAGTCGGTGAAGGGCAAGGTCGGTGGGCGGACGCAGGAGATCAGCAGGCTGATCGGGCGGTCGCTGCGGGCCTGCATCGATCTGGCTGCGCTCGGCGAGAACACGATCGCCCTCGACTGCGACGTGCTGCAGGCCGACGGTGGGACGCGGACCGCCGCGATCACCGGCGCGTACGTGGCGCTCTGCGACGCGGTGACCTACCTGGCTGCTGCGGGCAAACTGGCTGACCCGCAGCCGATTTCGTGCATGATCGCCGCGGTCAGCGTGGGTGTGGTCGATGGGCGCGTTCGCCTGGACCTGCCCTACGAGGAGGATTCGCGCGCCGAGGTCGACATGAACGTGGTCGCCACCGATACCGGCACGCTGGTCGAGATCCAGGGCACCGGCGAAGGTGCGACCTTCCCGCGCTCGACTCTGGACAAGATGCTGGACTCGGCCTTCCTCGGCGCCGACCAGCTGTTCGCCATCCAGAAGGAAGCCCTCGCACTGCCGTACCCGGGTGTGCTGCCCGAGCCGTCGGCGAAGAAGTAGTCGTGGCCGTGCGCGTGCTGGTCGCCAGCCGAAATGCCAAGAAGCTCAAGGAACTTCAGCGGATCCTCGACGAAGCCGGTGTCGCCGGAATCGAATTGGTGAGCCTCGACGATGTGCCGCCGTACGAGGAGGCACCCGAAACCGGCGCCACCTTCGAGGAGAACGCTATCGCGAAGGCCCGTGACGGTGCCGTCGCTACCGGATTGCCCTGTGTGGCAGACGATTCCGGCATCGAAGTGGATGCGTTGAACGGGATGCCCGGCGTGCTGTCGGCCCGCTGGGCAGGCGGCCACGGCGACGACGCCGCGAACAACACCCTGCTGCTCGCCCAACTCGGCGACGTCCCCGACGAACGCCGCGGCGCCCGCTTCGTCTCCACCTGCGCCTTGGTCCTGCCCGACGGCACAACCACCGTGGTACGCGGCGAATGGCCGGGCACCGTCGCCCGCAAACCCCACGGCGACGGCGGCTTCGGCTACGACCCCCTATTCCTCCCCGAGGGCGGCACCGGCAGCGCAGCCGAACTCACCCCCGCCGAAAAAGACGCAGTCTCCCACCGCGGCCGCGCCCTCGCCCAACTAATCCCAGCCCTCACCGCCCTGACCTGACCTCCTAGGCACTGAATCAAGATCACCATGTACTGGTGCAGGCCCGCTCTCGGGCGATGCTCGCATGAGTACATGGTGATCATTCGTCCAGGTGTTGGCTGCTTCGCAAACGAGAGCGCCGCCGCTCCGGAATGACCGGGGCGGCGGCGCTTTTCGTGGGGTCAGAGGTTGTACTGGTGCTTTACGTCTTTGGCGTTGCGGTGTTCTACGAAGAAGGACAGTAGGGGGATGGTGCCTGCGATGAGGGTGCCTACGGTGCGGCCGATGGGCCAGCGGACCTTCACCGCGAGGTCGGCGGTGACCAGTAGGTAGGCGAAGTACACCCAGCCGTGCACGACCGCGATCCAGCTCGGGGTGTCGACGCCGAAGCCGTACTTGGCGACCATCTCGAAGGTGAGCAGCAGCAGCCACAGGCCGGTGACCCAGGCGAGCACGCGGTAGCGCTGCAGGGCTGAGGCGACCTTCGCGGTGGGCGCGCTGCCCGCCGGAACGGTGGTTTCGGCGGCCGGTGAAGTGGTGGTGTTGTCGGTCACCCGGCATTCCTCTCGGAGGAGTGCAAGCCGGCGGTGCGGACCTGCGCGTCGATGTCACTGGCGTGCAGTTGCGCCAGGTACTGGTTGTAGGCGGCCGTTTCCGGGTCGTCGGACGTGGCGGCCTGCGGTCGCTCGGGCAGGATGCCCGCGGGGATCTCGCGCGGCGCCTCGGCCTTGGCCGCACGCGGCGGCGCGGGCTCGTCGGCCTCGCGTTCCAGCCGCACGAACCGCACATAGGCGAACACCGCGAACCCGGCGAACAGCGGCCACTGCAGCGCGTACCCGAGATTCTGCCCGGAACCGGTCGAAGATTCGAACCGCTCCCACTGCCACCAGGCCAACGCCAGACAGCCCGCTGCGACGACGCAGACCAGCGCGATCAGGGCCGCGCGATTGTGCGTCGGGCGAGGAGGTGGAACGGACACACCGTCCACCGTACCCGCCTACTACAGGGCACGTAGGACCAGGTTGTGGCAGCGGCGGGCGTCACAGCCGGGTCGTTCTTGCCCCCGCGTGGAAGGTTTGGCGGTAGGCGGTGGGGGAGACGCCGATGGTGGTGGCGAGGTGTTGGCGGAGGGAGGCGGCGGTGCCGAGGCCTGCGTCGGCGGCGACGCGGTCGATCGGGAGGTTGGTGGCTTCGAGGAGGTGGCGGGCGTGGTCGACGCGTTGCTGGGTGAGCCACTGGCCGGGTGGGAGGCCGGTTTCGGAGCGGAAGCGGCGGCAGAAGGTGCGCACGCTCATGCGGGCGTGGGCGGCGAGTTCGGTGAGCGGGAGCGGGCGGTCGAGGTGGGTGAGGGCCCAGGCGCGGGTGGCGGCGGTGGTCGCGGTGGTGGGTTCGGGGATCGGACGGTCGATGAACTGGGCCTGGCCGCCGTCGCGCCACGGCGGCACGATGCACAGGCGGGCGACCCGGTTGGCGACCACGCTGCCGTGATCGCGCCGGAGCAGGTGCAGGCACGCGTCGATCCCGGCGGCGCTGCCCGCGGCGGTGATGATGCGGCCCTCGTCGACGAACAGCACATCGGCATCCATCCTGACCTGTGGGAACAGGCTGCGGAATCGATCGGCCTGCTTCCAGTGCGTGGTGGCGGGGCGGTCGTCGAGGAGGCCGAGGGCGGCGAGGACGAAGGCGGCGGTGCAGATCGACACGATGCGGGTCTCGGGCCGCACGCGGGCCAGCGCGCGGGCCAGGTCGGCGGGCATCCACTCCGATTCCGGCGCGTCACACGCGGAGAACGGCGGGATCACTACGGTGTCGGCTTCCTCGAGCGCGCTGCTGTCGTATTCGACGGCGATGGTGAAGTCGGCGTTCGTCGTCACCGGTGCACCGTCGAGGCTGCAGGTGCGGACGTCGTAGAGCGCGGCACCGTCGGAATCGGTCGCCGTGCCGAAGATCCGGGCCGGAATCCCCAGTTCGAACGGATAGACCCCGTCCAGTGCCAGAACCACCACGCGATGCATGGCAAGATTCTTGCATATATTGGCCTTCTTGCCACTCGTCGCCACCTCGCGGGCCGGGCATCGTAGTCCGCACATCGCCGGTTCCCCTCGAAACGGCGTGCGACACAAGGAGAACGAATCATGCGGGCAATCGGTCAGGACACCTTCGGCGGACCCGAGGTACTGCAGGTGATCGAGGTCGACAAGCCGACACCGGGGCCGTCGGAAGTGCTGGTCCGGGTCCACGCGGCCGGGGTGAACCCGACCGATTCCTGGCATCGCGGCAGTGGTGGGCTGTTCGGCAATATGGTCCGGCTGGGCTGGGATGTGTCCGGTGTGGTTGAGGCGGTCGGCGTCGGCGTGACACTGTTCGCCCCCGGCGACGAGGTGTTCGGCATGCCGCGCCTACCGCATGCCGCGGGCACCTACGCCGAGTACGTCACCACACCGGCCCGTCACCTCGCGCACAAGCCGGCGAATCTCACCCACATCGAGGCTGGCGCGCTGGCACTCGTCGCGCTCACCGCCTGGCAGGCCCTCGTCGACACCGCCGACGTGCAGCCGGGCCAGCGGGTGTTGATCCACGCGGCGGCGGGCGGGGTCGGCCATGTCGCGGTGCAGATCGCCAAGGCGCGCGGCGCGTACGTGCTCGCCACGGCACGCGCCGACAACCACGACTTCGTCCGTGATCTCGGCGCCGACGAGGTAATCGACTACACCACAACAGTTTTCGAAGAAGCAGCCCGCGATATCGACGTTGTCGTCGACACCATCGGCGGCGAATACGGCCCGCGCTCCCTGCGAACCCTGCGTCCCGGCGGCATCATCGTCTCGCTGGCGTCCCCGGCAGAAGCCGCCTTGGTCGAGCAGGCCGGCCCACTCGGCGTGCGCGCAGGCTTCATGATCGTAGAACCCGACAACGGCGGCCTGCGCGCCATCAAGGACCTGGTCGAAGCGGGTGCGCTACGTCCCCACGTCGAGACGGTCCTGCCGCTGGAGCTCGTGCGCAAGGCCCACGAGATCAGCGACAATCAGCGCACCCGCGGCAAGATCGTGCTCACCGTGGACTGAATCAGAACTTGTAGCTGATCCCGGTCATCCGCTCGGATTCCTCCCACAGGCGCCGCAGCAGCTCGGGATCACGCGAGATCTTGCTGGACGGGCAGGCCTCGACCGGCCCCTGCGACTGCATCAACCGGTTGGGGCCCCAGTACACCGTGGGATCGGCGGCGGATTCGGTCGCCGCGAACAGGGTGGAGTGGGCGGCCTTGTGCGGCGCGTGGCCGATCAGCTTGATGAACGGCTTGCTGACCCGGTCGAGCGGAGTCTCGGTGCGGGCGAACAGATCCGTCGCCGAGACGCCGGGGTGCACGGCGTAGGACTTCTTCGCCGATCCGGCCTCGGTGAGCCTGCGCTGCAGTTCGCGGCCGAACATCAGGTTGGCGAGCTTGGCCTGGGCGTAGGCGAGATTGCGCTGGTAGCGCCGGTTCTCGTAGTTGAGGTCGTCGATCCACAGCTTCGGTGTCTGCTTGTGGGCGATGCTGGCGATCGACACCACCCGGTCGCGGACGCGGTCGAGCAGCAGCCCGGTGAGCGCGAAATGGCCGAGGTGGTTGACGCCGAACTGGATCTCGAACCCGTCGGCGGTGCGCGAGAACGGGACGTTCATCAGGCCCGCGTTGTTGATCAGCACATCGAATTCGCCCTGCTGCGAGGCGAATTCGCGCACGGAAGCCAGGTCGGCGAGGTCGAGCGCGGCCACTCGCACGTCGCCGTCGATGGCGTCGGCGATCGGCTGCGCTTTGCTCGCGTTGCGGCAGGCCATGATCACCGTCGCGCCCTTGGCGGCCAGCACCTTGGTGGTTTCGGCACCGAGGCCGCCGTTGGCCCCGGTGATCACGAACGTGCGCCCGGACTGGTCCGCGATGTCAGTTGGTTTCCATGCCATGCACCGATCTTACTCTGGAGTAAGTTCCGGCGGAAGCTCAGCCCAGCAATCCGGTCAGCGTACGGGCACAGGCGGGTTTGCGCAGTTTGGTCATCGCTTTCGCCTCGATCTGCCGCGCCCGCTCGCGGGAGAAGCCGAGCGCCGAACCCACCTCCTCCAGCGTGCGGCCCTCACCGCGATCGAGGCCGAAACGCAGTCGGATGACAGCGGATTCGCGTTCGGTGAGCACCTTCAGTGCCTGCTCGACATATCCGCCGAGCATCTGGTCGGCAACCACGTCCGCTGGCGCGGGTGCGGTGTCGGGGAGCAGTGAGCCCAGATCGGTGTCCTCGCCGATCGGCGCCTGCAGCGACACCGGCTCGGCTTCGTGCCGCAGCACCGCCTCGACCTGCGCGACGGTGAGTGCGGCGCCCGCTGCCAGTTCCTCCGTGGTGGCCGCGCGCCCCAGCTGATGCGCCAGCTCGCGCCGCACGCGGATCACCCGGTGCAGTACATCGGCCACATTCGAGGGCAGCCGGATCGTGCGCCCCTGATCGGTGAGCGCGCGACCGATCGACTGCCGGATCCAGTACGTCGCATAGGTGGAGAGCTTGAGTCCGCGCTCGTGGTCGAACTTGTCCACCGCGCGCATCAGCCCGAGCGTGCCCTCCTGGATCAGATCGAGCAGTGACATCCCGGTGTTGGTCGGGAACCGGCGCGCGATCGAGACGACCAGGCGCAGATTCGCCCGCACCATCTGATCTTTCGCGCGCAGTCCGTCGAATTCGTTGCGGCGCAACATCTCTCGTCGGGCAGCGGTGAGTTCAGCTCCGGCCGAGTCGATTTCGGCGCGCGCGGCGGCACCGGCGGCGATACGCGCACCGAGCGCGTATTCCTGCTCGGCGGTCAGCAGGGGCGTGCGGCCGATGGCGGTCAGGTAGTCGCGAATGGAGTCGGTGGAGACGGTGGTGGTCAAGAGAACTCCCGTTCGAAGTGCGGCCGGATGTGGAGACCGGTGGGGCGAGTGCGCGCCCCATCGGTGCGGGGTGACTACTTGCCGGGAATCCGGATCGGACGGCGCACGGCCGTCGACCGGGTCTGGGCACCGCGAATGGCCGAGTCGCTGCCGCGTCGGCGCTGGGCGGGGAACGGTGCTTCGGTGCGGCGCTCCGCTCGGCGGCGCGCGGGCAGCGGGAGGGGCTGGGGCGTGGTCATGATCTCGCGGACCGCGTTGTCGAGTGCACTTCGCATATCGGCTGCTCCTTCGTGGGTGGAACGGGTGCTGAGGGGCCCTGCTGCGATAACGGCTGCGTGCGGCATGCGCTGTCTCCTTCGATCGTGTCGCTTGCGGCGACGAACACAAACTTAGAACCAACCTAAAAATATGTCAAGAACAAATTTGGGACGAGTTCAGATATGCTGATGACATGACCACGCAACAGGGGCTTCGAGCCAGAAAGAAGCAGCAGACCAGGGAACACATCTCCGACCGGGCGACCGAGCTGTTCCTGGCACGGGGGTTCGACCGGGTGACCATCGCCGAGGTGGCAGCTGCCGCCGACGTCGCCAAGATGACCGTCACCAACTACTTCCCCCGCAAGGAAGACCTCGCCCTCGACCTGGGGGAGATCTACATCGACCAGCTCGCCGCGATCGTGCGCGAACGCGAGCCGGGCCAATCCGCGCTGGCCGCGTTGCGCCACGACTACCTGACAGCGGTAGCGGCCCATAGCCAGCTCATCGGCTTCAGCGGAGAGCCGTTCGCCCGAATGATCGCCGACAGCCCAGCGCTCACGGCGCGCGTGCGCGAGTTCCACGACGACCGCGAGGTGGCGTTGGCGAAAACGCTTGTGACGGAGACAGGCGCCGACGACATCACCCCCCGCGTCGCCGCGGCCCAACTCGCGGGCGTGCTACGGGTGCTGTTCGAGGAGGTCACGCGCCGCACCCTCGCCGGTGAACCCAACGCCGTGATCGCCGCCGCGCTGATCCGCGATGCCGAGATCGCCTTCGACGCGCTCGAACCGAGCCTGGGAAACTACGCCGTGCGCTGAGATATCGGTCCGGTTGCTGCCGTGTCACTGAGGCTCCACGCCAGACCCGAAAGCCCATACTGAGCCAATGCCGGACGGTGTTGCTGCAGACAAGCCAGTCGAGCCGATGAGCAAGGCGAAGATCAACCTCGTCTTCGCGACCGTGGTTCTCGGCATGCTCATGGCCGCCCTCGACCAGACCATCGTCTCGGCCGCCCTGCCCTCGATCGTCGCCGATCTCGGCAGTGCAGGGCACATGGCCTGGGTGGTGACCGCGTATCTGCTCGCCGAGGCCGTCGCGACCGTGCTCGCGGGCAAGCTCGGCGACCTGTTCGGCCGCAAACTGCTGTTCCAGATCAGCGGCGTCATCTTCATCACCGGTTCGGCGCTGGCCGGTGTCGCCAACAGCATGCTCGTGCTGATCGTGGCGCGCGGCATCCAGGGCATCGGCGCCGGCGGGCTGATGGTGACCTCGATGGCGCTGATCGCCGACACCATCCCGCTGCGCGAACGCGGCAAGTATCAGGGCGCGCTGGGTGCGGTGTTCGGCGTGACCACCGTCGTCGGACCCACCCTCGGTGGCCTGTTCACCGACCATGCCAGCTGGCGCTGGTGCTTCTACGTGAACGTCCCGATCGCGATCATCATGGTGGTGATGGCGGCGCGCACGCTGCCGCATCTGCGCGCGGTCACCCGGCCGGTGATCGACTACCTCGGCATCGGCCTGGTCGCGCTCGGCGTCTCGTCGCTGATCCTGGGCCTGGAGTTCGGTGGCAACGAATACCCGTGGGGCTCTTGGCAGATCATCGGTTTGTTCGTGCTCGCCGTGGTGCTGATCACCGGGTTCGTGCTGGTGGAGAACCGGGCGACGGCACCGATGTTGCCGATGCGGTTGTTCAGCAGCCGGGTGTTCACGGTGTCGTCGGTGCTCAGTTTCATCGTCGGCTTCGCGATGCTCGGCTCGATGACCTACCTGCCCGCCTACCTGCAATACGTCGACGGCGAGTCGGCGACGAGTTCGGGCGTGCGGACGCTACCGCTGGTCGTCGGCCTGTTCATCACCTCGGTCTTCTCCGGTCAGGTCGTCGGCAAGACCGGGCAGTACCGGTACTTCCCGATCGTCGGGATGGCGGTGATGGTGGTCGGCCTCGCGCTGATGTCGACGATGGGCCGCAGCACCAGCGTGTGGCTGGAATCGTTGTACATGCTGATTCTTGGTGCCGGCCTCGGTTTGTCGATGCAGGTGCTCACCATCGTCGTGCAGAACACCGTGCCCTACGCCGATCTGGGCACCGCCACGTCGGGCGTCACGTTCTTCCGCACCCTCGGTAGCGCGTTCGGCACTGCGGTTTTCGGCACGCTCTACAACAACGAGAGCAAGTCCGCGCTGGCAGAGGCGTTGCGGCAAGCGCCGGGGGTCTCGCCCGAGGTGGTGGCGAATCCGAAATTGCTGCGCGAACTCCCCATCGAGCAGTCCGCGCCGATCATCGACGCCTACGCGCATTCGATCGACTTCGTGTTCCGCGGGGTGGTCCCGGTGGCGCTGGTCGGTTTCGTCGTCGCCTGGTTCCTGCCGCAGGTACGGCTGCGCGACAGTGCCCGTCACGGCGCGGGCGATGTCGGTGAGGGCTTCTCGGTGCCCGATTCGCACGACCGGGTGGTGCAGCTCGAACGTGCGGTGGCCACGACGGTGCGCAAGGCCAGGGCCGACAAGCCGCTCATTCCCGAGCTCATCGCGGCGTCGGACAGCACACTGAGCCCGGACACGGCGTGGGCGCTGGGACAGGTCTACCTCTACTCCAAGGAGGGCGTGCCCGCCTCCGTGCACGCCATCGCCTACCGGCACCGGCTGCCGGTGGAGGTGCTCTCACCGGTCTTTCGCCAGGCCGTCGACGCGGGCCTGCTGATCGGCGACGGCGGCGACCTCACACTCACCGACGACGGCACCGCCGAGGTCGACAAGCTGCGCGCGGGGTGGCGCCGCTGGCTCGGCGACCGCCTCGACGACTGGAATTCCGAGGACCCGACCGACCGCGCCCTGCTCGATGAGGCCCTGTCGAAGATCGCCGCCAAGCTCCTCGACCAGGGAGCTGATAGCAGCGCGGTATCGAAAACATGAACCCTGCCGTACTGCCCGGATACGCACGCCGAGACTCCGACTATGGGCGCCCGGGTTCGATGATGGGCTGAGGGCACCACATGCGGGTGAAGGCCGTGACGCACAGCACCAACCACAGCAGCCCGATGATCCAGCCCGCGAGCACATCGGTGGTCCAGTGCACGCCCAGGTAGATGCGGGACAACCCGACGGCGGCGGGGAACGCGACCGCGAGCACGGTCGCGGCCAGCCGGATCCAGTGCTTGGTGAGCTGTGGAATCAGCACGATCGCCACGATCCCGACGACCACCGTGGAGCCGAGCGTATGCCCTGAGGGATACGACAGGCTGGGTTCGAAGACCAGGCGTGAGGCTTCGGGCGGACGGTGCCGTCCGACGAGACGTTTGATCACCCACACCAGCACGCCCGCGCCCATCGAGGTGACGGCGACCAGGGCCGCGAGGGGCAGATTGCGCCGCAGCGCGAGCCAGCCGATGGTGACCGCCGCGAGAATCACCATCGACAACGTGTCGCCAAGGTCGGTGATCACCGTGGCGATATCGGTGAGCGCTTCGCCGCGGTGCGCGATCATCCAGTCGAGCACCCGGATGTCCATCGTGGTGACACCGGTGGTGACTTCCCAGGTGAGCACCGTGATCAGCACCGCCGCGGTCGCGATCAGGGCCATCACGACCGGCGTGCGACGGCAGAACGAGGACCACGCGAGGACGGGCGGTGACGATTGTCGATAGGCAGTCGGCATAGCTTCCAGATTGCCAGCTCGCGTGTCAGGCTTCGAAGACGACCGTGTTCCCGGCGACGTCGCGGGTGCCCGCGTCCTTCTTGATCGCCTTCACCAGATCGGCGACGCAGTCCCAGATGCGCGGGGGCTCGCAGTCGATATTGCCGATCGTGTACCAGGTGTCGGTGCCGCGATAGCGGACCAGACCCTTGCCCGCGTCATCGAGCATGACATCGAGCTCCCCTGACACCGTCCCTTCCTCTTCGGTCATGACGGCGCACTCGGCGGTGATCTCGATGGGCTCGCTTATTTGAACTCTCCTCGGCGTAGGCAGTCATCGACTGCGGTGCGCAACGCGGTGTGCTCGGCGGTATCAACGGTCAACGCGTATTTTACCTTCACTTTCACGTAGTGCTCCACATAGGCGCACCGGAAGTTGCCGGGCGGCAAGTAGTTCGCGGGATCCTGATCGCCCTTGGACCGGTTGGCCGACGGGTCGGCGGCGACCAGGTTCAGCGAGTCGTTGGCGATGCGGCGGCGGGTGTCCTCGTCGCGGTCGGCGGCGCCGGATCGCCACGCTTCGGCAAGGGCCACAATGTGTTCGGCGTCGACCTTGGACGGGTCGGTGATGAACTTGTACGGCCCGAGTTCGCCGGTCTTCTTGTCGATGAAGCCGTAGTGGTCCTGCCAGCCGCCGCCCGCCGCCACTTTCAGGTCGCAGGTCTTGGCGTCGAGAGTCACCTTGCCGTTGGCGTCGCGCAGCATCATCACTTCGCGGCTGGTGCATTTCGTGTACTGGGCGAGGTCACCGGTGAAGCCGTGTTCGGGCTTGTTGGTGTCCCAGTGCGGGAATTTCTCGCGCGTGTAGCCCGTCATCGGGCCTTCCTTCGCGACCACCAACGTGGCGACCAGTTCGCCGACTTCCTTGCCCGACACCGTCGCCGCACCCGCGGAACCGGGACCGGGCGCGGTCGGACTCACCTTGTCCAACAACGTATTCGCGACCGTCACCACCACGGCGATGAGCACCGCACCGAGCACGGCGAGCAGGGCTCGCCCCGCAGGAGAGCCGCTGATCGAGGACCACTTCATGCCCGTACCACCCACACGCTTCGTCGAGAAATGAACCGGCACAACCTAACGGCCGCACCGGGTGTCGTCAGTGATTGTCCGCTATGAGGTTCCGCACAGCAGGAGGTCGCACTGGTTGCGGCGCAATAGCGTTCACCTATCGACGGAGGTGACCGGCCGGGCAGGCCGACAAACGCAACGTGACAGACATCACATCCTGCTCAGTCGGGGAGTGAACCCGATTCCGGCGGAATTCCCGTGTCCAGGAAGCGAATCAGGCGTGCGATGCGCGCGGCATGATCGACGCAACGCTGAAACTGGCTGCCGAGCAAGGCCATATCGATCGCGGCCTCGGCCCTCACGCCGGAATCGGTGAGCACGGTGCGCAATTGCTTGCACAGTGCGTCCATCGCGGCGGCGTCGGCCCCGTCATCGGCGACAAAACTGCCGCTGGCCACCGACGCGCCCACTCGCGCCACACTGGTCGACGCCAACGTGCCCATCGACACCAGTTCGTCGATCACCGGGGCGGGCGCGACCATGCCCGGATGTGCCCGATACACGTACTGTCCAGCGGTTTCCGTGCGTCGCCCGATCCGCGACAGCTCCCCGGCGACTTGAATCGCGGTGACCACATGACGCAGATCCCGGGCGACCGGCGCCTGCAATGCCAGCAGCACCATCGTGCGAGATTCGCAGGCCGCGAACATCTTCTGCAACTGCTCGTCGAGTGCGAACACCTCGTAGGTGGTCGCGAGGTCGGCACCGGCCACCGCCTGGGTGACCCGCTCGGTCGCGTCATGGGCGACGCGCGACATCAGGGTGAGATCGTTGGCCAAAGCGACGAGCTCGAGGGTGAACTGGGTCCGCACGCGCTGAATTGTTCCCCATCGAGCGGGTGTGAGTGAATCCATCGCCGAGATCGGGCGGCAACGATCCGGGTGCAAGAGCGTCCAGCTGGAAGGATAGGGGGCATGATTGCCGCGTTGACGAACAAATGGACCCTGTACGTGCCCATCCTCGCCGCGCTCGTACTCGTACTCAGCTGGGGTCGTTCGGTTCCGGGATTGATCGTGGTGCTGGTGAGTTTCGCCCTGGTCGGCGCGGTGCTGTCGGCGGTCTACCACGCCGAGGTGGTCGCCCATCGGGTCGGTGAACCCTACGGTTCGCTGGTGCTCGCGGTGGCGGTGACCGTGATCGAGGTGGCGTTGATCGTCACGATGATGATCTCCGGTGGCGACAAGGCGGCCTCGCTGGCACGCGACACCGTGTTCGCCGCGGTGATGATCACCTGCAACGGTATCTTCGGCTTGGTGCTGCTCGTCGGCGCGTTGCGCAGGCGGGTGGCGGTGTTCAACGCCGAAGGTACCGGTGCCGCCCTGGCCACCGTCGCGACCCTGGCCACGCTGAGTCTGGTGCTGCCTACCTTCACCACCAGCGCACCGGGCCCGGAGTTCTCGCCCGCGCAGCTCGCCTTCGCCGCGGTCGCCTCGCTGGCGCTGTACGGGCTGTTCGTGATGGTCCAGACGGTGCGCCACCCCGACGACTTCCTTCCGGTGGAGGACGGCGGCGCGGTCGACGACGGCGATCCCCACGGGCACGCGCCGTCCAACCGGGCCGCGTTCATCAGTCTCGGAATGCTGGTGCTGGCGCTGATCTGTGTGGTCGGCCTGGCCAAGGTGGTCTCGCCCGCGCTCGAATCGGGAGTGGCCTCGGCCGGGCTTCCGCCCTCGGCGGTGGGTGTGGTGATCGCGATGCTGGTGCTGCTGCCCGAGGCCATCGCCGCGGTGAACGCCGCGCGCCGCAATCGGGTGCAGATCGGTTTGAACCTGGCGCTCGGCTCGGCGATGGCCAGCATCGGCCTGACCATTCCGGTGATCGCGATCGCGACGATCTGGCTCAGCGGCCCGCTGGTGCTTGGCCTGGGTGCCACCGAGATGGTGTTGCTCGCGCTGACGGTCGTGGTGGGCACCTTGACGATCGTTCCCGGGCGCGCCACCTTGCTGCACGGTGGTGTTCACCTGGCGTTGTTCGCGGCTTTTGTGTTCCTGGCCGCAAGCCCGTAGCTGAGGTGTCACGCATCACATGGTGAGTCGATCTGTCATGGAAACCGCCGAAAAGCGACGAGGGTCACCCACCGGAAATTTTGTTGTGACGCAGAGTACCGGTTAGCTTGCTGGAGTTGGCACCGACGCCGAAGTCAGAGAGTGCGGTATGAAAATCACCAATCCCCGTGCTTCACGAGCGGCCCGGAGGCATCCCTGATGCCTACCGATCTGCACCCCGCGAAGCCGGATTCCGCTACCCAGATCGTCCGCGAGAACTTCACCGACACCGTCGTGTCGTCGCTGCGGACCTTCGGGCGTGCGGTCGATCTCGCACAGCAATCGGTCGGCGGTTCGTTCTCCGACATCGCCCGCAGGCAGTTCCAGTGGCGGGAGACCCTCGTGCAGGCCTGGCGCCTGATCACGGTCACCGCCATTCCCGCGGTCCTGATGGCGATCCCGTTCGGCGTGATCGTCTCGGTCCAGGTCGGCAACCTGATCCACAGCCTCGGCGCCGACTCCATGCTCGGCGCCACCGGCGGCCTCGGCGTGATCAAGCAGGGCGCGCCCATCGCCACCGGCTTCCTGCTCGGTGGCGCGGGCGCGGCGGCGATCGCGGCCGACCTCGGCGCGCGCACCATCCGCGAGGAGATCGACGCGCTCAACACCATGGGCATCAACCCGGTGCACCGGCTCGTCATCCCGCGCATGGTCGCCATGTTGATCGTGGCGCCGATGCTCAATGTGCTCATCATCTTCGTCGGCGTGCTCGCCGGTTACGCGGTCGCCGTCGGCGGTCAGGGCGTGACCCCGGGCAGCTACTGGTCGACCTTCGGCTCCTTCGCGACGTCGGCCGACGTGTGGATCTCGCTGCTCAAGGCGGTGATCTTCGGCTTCCTCGTCGTGATCATCTCCTGCCAGCGCGGACTCGAAGCCAAGGGCGGCCCGCGGGGTGTCGCCGACGCGGTGAACGCGGCGGTGGTGCTCTCGGTGGTCTCGATCGCGATCGTGAACCTGCTGGCGAGCCAGATCACCGCCATGTTCCTGCCGACGAAGTTGGCGTGATGGCTGCCTCCTCCTACATTCCCGCGCACTGGCTGCGCAAGCCCGCCCGGATCGGCAAGCGGTTCGTCTCCGCCGGTGAATCACTCGGCTTCGTCGCCGTGTTCGTCTGGCAGGTGCTGTCCTCGGTGCCGCTCACGCTGCGCCGCTACCGCGAGGAAACGCTGCGCGCGGTCACCGACATGACCTGGGGTCGCGGGTCGATCATCGTCGGCGGCGGCACCGTGCCGATGATGATCGTGCTCGGCCTGGTGATGGGCGCCTCGGTGGGCGTGGAATCCTTCGTCACCCTCGACATGCTCGGCATGGGCCCGGTCACCGGCGTGATCTCGGCCTACGCCACCACCCGTGAGCTGGCCCCGATCGCGGCCGCCATCGGCTTCGCCGCGCAGGCGGGTTGCCGGATCACCGCCGAGATCGGCTCGATGCGCATCTCCGAGGAGATCGACGCCATCGAAGCGCTCGGCCTGCGCTCGGTGCCGTTCGTGGTCACCACCCGCGTGATCGCGGGCGCCGCCGCCATCGTGCCGACCTTCCTGATCGCGTTGATCCTGTCCTACGGCGCCTGCCGCACGCTGCTCACATCGGTCTACGGGCAGTCGGCCGGTGTGTACGACCACTACTTCTTCCAGTTCATCTCCGGTTTCGACATGATCGCCGCGGTGATCAAGGTGGCCGTGTTCGGCACGGTCGTGATCCTGGTGCACAGCTACTTCGGGTTCTTCGCCACCGGCGGCCCCGAGGGCGTCGGCATCGCCTCCGGACGCGCGGTGCGTGCCAGTTCGGTGGCCATCATCGCCATCGACATGGTGCTCTCGATCGCACTGTGGGGCTTCAACTCGGCGATCAGTTTTACGGGGTGAGTCATGCCTAATTACGGAATGCCGGGTGTCGCGGCCGATCGGCGCACCGCGCGCCTGACCGGCGCGATCATCCTCGGACTCGTCGCGGCCGTGCTACTCGGCTACGTCGCCTACGACAACCTGCGCACCGAGGACGGCCTGCGCATCGCCCTGCACACCGAACACCTCGGTGACGGCATCAGCGCGGGCAGTCAGGTGCGCATCGACGGCGTGACCGTCGGCGAGGTCGCCGAGGTGACCCCCGGCGAGCGCGGCACCCAGCAGATCTCCCTGCTGCTCGAGTCGCAGCGCCTCGTCGGCATCGACGACAGCCTCGCGATCGACTACGCCCCGACCAACCTGTTCGGCATCGCCGAGATCGAATTGCGCCGCGGCGCGGGCGGTTCGCCGCTGCGCGAGGGCGCGGTCCTCGACCTCACCGGCCGCAACGGCGACCGGGTCTACGACGCGACGATGAGCGCGATCCTGCGCAGCCTCTCGCAGGTCGGCATGACCGTGACCAGCCCGCAGATGGCGACCGTCATCTCCCAGCTGGCCGCCGACTTCAAGGCCTTCACCCCGCTGGTCCAGGCGCTGATCACGGTCTCCAAGACCATCGCCGACAACCAGGACGTGATGCCCGCGGAGCTGTTCGGCAAGCTCGGCCCCGCCTTCGACGGCGGCGGCGAGTTCGCCAGCGCCACCATGAAGGTGATCGATCAGCTCAGCGAGATCCGGGTGACCCAGGTCGACAAGGAGCGCTACGACATCGGCGTCGCGGTGATCGGCGGCAGCATTCTGCCCGCCCTCACCACCACCCTGAACACCGCGGGCGGCCATCTCGCCGAGACCACCGACATGCTCGCCCCGATGCTGCTGGCGCTGGCACAGATGTCGCCGAACCCGCGCGCGACGGGCGCCGAACTCAGCGCCCTGCTGCAGAACCTGCGCGGTGCGATGCCCGACGGCCCGAACGGCCCGACCCTCAACCTCGACGTCGAGCTCAGCGGTGTCCCCGGCATCGCGGTGCCGCTGTTCGGAAAGGCCGGTGGGCGATGAAGATTCGCGGAACCGCACTGCGCCTCGGCGTCTTCACCCTGGTGATGATCACCATCCTCGGGTTCGTGTTCACCCTGATCAAACGTCCCGTCGCCGGTGACACCCAGGCCCACGACGTGCTGTTCACCGACGCCAACGGCCTCAAAGTCGGCAACGACGTGCGGATGTTCGGTGTGCAGGTGGGCAAGATCGAGAAGATCGGCCTCGAAGGCGACAAGGCGAAGGTCGCGATCACGGTCAAGACCGACACCCCGATCTACGACAACTCCAAGCTGGCCATCCGCTACCAGAACCTCACCGGTCAGCGCTACGTCGATCTGCAGCAGGCACCCAACCCCGGCAAGCAGATCGCCGCGGGCGCCCGGATCGGCGCGAACATGACCGTCCCGTCCTTCGACGTGACGAGCCTGTTCAGCGGCCTCAAGCCGGTGCTCGCGACACTGTCACCGGAGGCGATCAACCAGTTCACCGCGAGCATGCTCGCCGTCATCGAGGGCGACGGCAGCGGCCTCGGCCCGGCCCTGAGCGCGATCGACCAGCTCGCGAGCTACGCCGACGACCGCCAGCAGGTGATCAGCACGCTGATCCGCAACCTGTCGGAGATGGCCGACCGCCACGGCGGCCGGGTCGGGTACCTGCTGCCGCTGCTGGCCCGGCTCACCGACATCTTCGAGGCGATGCAGCGCAATATCGGTGGCGTCGCCCAGTTCGCGATGACCGCGCCGTCGGTGCTGGCCCCGGTGGAACGGCTGCTCGGCTCGCTCGGCCTGGTCGAGGGTGGCGGCGCCGACGTCGACGCGATGATCCGCGGACTGTTCCCGAAACCGGGCGAAGCCGTCGAGGTATTCGGCAAGCTCCCCGGTCTGCTGGCCACGGTCGACGCCTCGCTCGCGCGTGGTTTCGCCGACTTCACACCGCATTGCAGCAACGGCGCCGCCGAGGTCCCCGCGCCGCTGCAAGTGCTGATCGCCGGACAGAAGGTCACCGTATGCAACCGCTGAAGCTGCCCAAGATCTTCGCCGGTGATCGCCCGATCCTCGACGAGGCGGGCAAACGCGCCCGCGAACTGCGGATGGGCATCATCGGCCTGAGCCTGGTGGTGCTGTTCATCATCGGCGCCGCCGTGGTCTACGTGGTCCCGCTGGGCAAGCACACCTACACCGCCGAACTCAGCGAAGCACAGTCGGTGCGCGAGGGTGACGACATCCGGCTGGCCGGTATCTCGGTCGGCAGCGTGACGTCGCTGGAATTGAAGCCCGACAAGGTGATCATGCAGTTCACCGTGAAAAACGATGTCTTCGTGGGGGATCAGACCTCCCTGGACGTCCGCATGCTCACCGTGGTCGGCGGTCACTACGTGGCCCTGTACCCGGCAGGCTCGAAGCCGCTGGGGGACAAGGCGATTCCGTCGGATCGAATTCGCCTGCCCTACAGCCTGATCGAAACCTTCCAGGACGCGACGGCCCCGCTGGCCGCGGTCGACGGTGACACCGTGCGCAACAATCTCGCCGCCGCGAACTCCGCGATCGAGGCCTCGCCGGAGGCGCTGCGCACCACCTTGGATACCGTGGGCAAATACGTCGACATGCTCGATCGTCAGCGCACCCAGGTGTCGAAGTCGATCTCGGTCCTCGACGAGTACGTCTCGATGTACGACGGCGCCAAGTCCGATCTGGGCAGGCTGATGGACAACGTCAACCTCCTGGAAGACCTGCTGCTGACCAAGAAGGCCGAACTGGCCGAAGCGGTCCGGTTGCTCACCTCGGTGGTGAATCGGCTGGCCGGCCTCGCGCCGACCTGGGAATCCACCCTGAAACCGCAGGTGCAGGCCCTGGCCGACGCCCTGCCGCGGATGCGCGAACTCGGCGGCCAACTCGAGCCCGTCATCGGGACCGTCACCGAACTGCAGACCAAGCTGTCGCAGCTGGCGACTCCAGAAGCCGGTGTCGTGGTCGACCAGTCGAGCGCCCGCGTGTGCGTGCCGCTGCCAGGGAAGGCGTGCTGATGCTGAAACGACTGCTCGGATCCCAGGCGTTCATGTCGATTGCCGGTGTGGCGGTGCTGGCGGCGCTGGTGACCGGCGGCTACTTCGTCGCCTTCGACCCGCTGAAGAAGACCCAATCCTATTGCGCGCTCATGCCCGACGCGATCGGCCTCTACCCGGGCAACCACGTCACCATGCGCGGCATGGATGTCGGCGAGGTGACCTCGGTGCGCAACGAGGGCGCCAAGGTGCGGGTCGATTTCGCCGTCGACGCCGAATTCCCGGTCTACTCCAATGCTTCCGCGACCACGGTCGCGTATTCGGTTGCGGCGGACCGTAATCTGGCCGTGCTCACCACCGGCGAGACCGCCCCGCCGCTCGCGGGTGGCTGCATCACCAAAACGCTGACGCCCAAGAGCATCACCGAAACGCTCACCGCGCTGGCGAGCCTGTCCGACGAGCTCTCCGGCGGCACCGCGGGTGAGCCCAGCGCCCTGGCCGACGGCCTGTCTTCGATCAACCGCGCGACCGAGGGCACCGGCCCGACGGTCAACGAACTCATCCATAAGCTCGGTTCGGCGATGAACAAGCCCGACGCCGACATCGGCCATCTGGCAAGCCTTTTCGACGCGTTCGCCTCGGTGTCGAACCGGGTCGCCGCCAACTGGGGTGACCTCGAGACGATGCTGGTCCGGCTGGCGCCGCTGCTCAACACGTCCTCCGACGATCTGCTCGGCCCCGCCACCTCGCTGTTCGAGGGTCTCGGCGACCTGTTGCCGATGCTCAACGACGTCGCGATCATCCTCGGTGACCCGCTGATCGGCGCGCTCGACGACACGGTCCCGCTGGTGAAGTTGTTGCGCGCCAACGTCGGATCGCTCAGTGAGATCGTGGCGAAGATGCCCGCACTCGCCTCGGCCTTCCGCAGTGCCACCGATCCCGCGGGCGGCACCGCGATCACCTACGCGCCACCGAAGGTCGCACTGCCCGCGGGCGAGGCCGATCAGGTGTGCACCGCGGTGAACGCGCTGATCCCGGGGCAGTGCCCCGACCCGGCGCAGGGACTGGCCGATGTGAATCTGGTGCAGGTTGTGCTGGGAATGGCAGGTGCTCGATGAACACCCGAAAGGCATTGCAGCGCAGTGTGATCGCGCTAGTTGTCGCGGCCGGACTCGCGGTGAGCGGCTGTGGTTTCGACCCCGCTGAAGTGCCGGTGCCCGGCTCGACGGTGAGCGGGTCGACCTACCGCGTGCAGATCGAGTTCAGCAGCGCGCTGAATCTGCCCTCGAAGTCGAAGGTGATCGCCAACGGCGCCGAGATCGGCATCGTCGACAGTGTGCGCGTCGTCCAGCCCGCCGACGCTCCCGCCGGTCGCGGCGGTTACGTCATCGTCGATGCCGACATCCTCGACACCGTGCAGTTGCCGACGAAGTCCATCGCGGAACTTCGCCAGGACACCATCCTCGGCGACATCCACCTCTCGCTCACCACCCCGAAGGACGGCTTCGGCGACCTGCTGCGCGACGGCGACACCATTCCGGTCGAACGCACGAAACCGCCTGTGCAACTGGAGGACACGATGGCCACCATGGCCCTGTTCGTCCAGGGCGGGGCAATCGGCCAGCTGCAGGAGATGCTCGGCCGGATCAACTCGGTGATGCCACAGGATCCGAAGGAAACCGCGCGCATCTCCGCGGTGATGGGCGCCGACGCCGCCAACCTCGCCGCGAATCTGGACCAGGTCGACCTGCTGGTCAACGGCCTGTCCCGCAACGCGACGATCCTGCACGACGACACCGAAGCGGCGCTCACCGACATCCTCACCCCAGAGGCCGTCGCCTCCCTGACGGGCACGCAGGAATCGATCGCCGACACGATGAAGATCTTCAACGCCCTCGGCCCCGTCGGTTCCTCGCTCACCTGGCTGGCCCCGATCGCGAGCTCCGGTGACGCCGCCGCGACCGCGTTCGTTCCGCTGGCCACCGGCGGTTCGGCCGATCTACGCTCCGCCACGAACATGGCGCTGCTCACGGCCCTGTTGCGCGACAAGATCATTCCCTTCGTCGAGCAGGGCCCGAAGGTGAACGTCACCGGTGTCCAGGTATCCGAAGAAGACCAGCTGGCGCAGATCGTCACCACGCTGCGGATGATCGGAATGGTGCGATGAAGATCGGTGCACTGGCCTCCCTCGGCGGCATCGCCGCCATCACCGCGCTCGGCGCGACCTACCTGACCTTCGGGGTGGTGCGCGTCGACCCGTTCGCCGACTACACCGCGGCCACGATCGAGATCGCGAATTCCGGTGGCCTCAGCGTCGGTTCGCCGATTCTGCTGACCGGTATCGAGATCGGCGAGGTCACCGAGGTCGACACCTCGGCGAGCGGCCGCGTCCAGATCGGCTTCCGTTTCGGCGCCGATCACCAGGTGCCGATGAGCAGCGTCGTCACCATCGAACACCTGTCCTCGCTCGGCGAGCCGTATGTGCAGTTCGTGCCGCGCGACGCCAACGGTCCCTTTGTCACCGACGGCCAGCGCCTGTCCGGGCAGAACGTGCGAACGCCGATGTCGATCCCCGAGGTCGCGCGGCTGGTCACCAAGACCGTCGAGCAGCTCGACCCCGCGGTCGTCGGCACCCTGGTCGACACGCTCGGCACGGCGATGGTCGGCACCGAGAACGTGGTCCCCGAGCTGGCAAGGGCGGGCGATCTGCTCGCCGCGGCGCTGATGAGCCGCGCCCCGGCCATCGGCGAGCTGCAGAACAACCTCGAATACGTCTCCGGCGACATCGGCTGGGCGGGCCCGGCCACCTCGGCCGCCGCGCCCGCGTTCATCCGGTTGAGTCAGGTGATCGACCAGTTCGTCGAATCGGTCGGCCGGGCCACCGAGGGCGATCCGCAGGTGTACCTGCGCGAAGACGGTCTGGTGCCGTTGCTCGAGCAGCTCACCGCCAAGCTGAACGAGCTCGGCCCGGAGCTCTCAGCCCTGCTGCCCGGGCTGCGTCCACTCACCGAATCGGTGACCGCCGCCGCTCCGCAACTCGATCTGAGCACGCTGATCGCGCAGGCCCTGCACAACACCGACGCCGACGCGGTGAAGGTACGGGTCGCGATCAAGTAAACATCTGGCAACCATCGCATATAGGTATTTGCCCTGGCCAGTGATTGTCTGGCTGAGTCAGGTGGTCGGCGAGCAACCGTGCGGTAGCCTGCTGGACGGGGGAGACCTGATCCGCGGCGAAGGCGGTGCGATGGCAGAGAGCAGCGAGGGCCCCGAAACACGGGCCGGCAGCAGTACTCGGACGGTCGCGATCGCGGCGGTACTCGCCGCGTTGCTCGCGTTGGTGGTCGCACTCGGCCTGGTGCTGCGCGCCGACCAGGGCGAGGACAACCCGTCGGTGAACCCGATGGGCTCCGATGCCAACGGTCTCCCGATCGCCGGATCCGATCAGGAAGTCGCCGACGAGAAGTTCGCGCCCCCGTGGCCGGCCAGGCGAGTCGGCGGGAACTGTTCGGCAGGCGGGATCACCGCCCACTGGCGCGTCCACGACGACGGCGAATGGCAATGCACGGTCACGACCCCCGATGTGCAGCCCCCGGCCCCCGCGCCGCCTCCGCCGCCTGAACCCGCACCGGAGCCTGTCCCGGTCGAGGCCCCGCCACCGCCCCCCTACGAGCCCCCGCCTCCGCCTCCGCCACCGGCTTACGAGCCGCCGGTCTACGAGCCCCCGCCCCCGCCCGAGCCGCCTCCGGTCTTCGAACCCGAACCTGCCCCGGCGCCACCCCCACCGCCACCGCCGGTCCTGCAACTCCCGTTCCCCCTCCCGCCGATCCTGCTCCCACCTGCGGCAGCAGTGCGACCCTGACATCGAAGGCATACCGATTCGTGCAGCCTTCTGCGCAGACCCTGACATCAGGGGCGTGCGCAACGCCCGTGCCGCAGCGGGCTTCTGAGCAGCCACTCGGTCACGGCACGCTGCGTCTGATGGCTGCGTGACCTGCCCCTCGACTACGAGGTCGGTCGCCGGAACGATCGGGTCATCCGCCCACTGACCGGCGGCGGGTCGGTGCCTTCGCACGGGCGATGTCGGTGACACTGGTCAGCTATGGACCAGTTGGTGCTGACTCTGGTGATTCTGCTCGCCGCCGTGCTCGCCGAACCGCTCGGTGCGCGCATCGGTCTCGCGCCGTCGATCCTGATGACTCTGTTCGGCTGCCTGCTCGCCCTGATCCCGGCGGTCCCGAGCCTGAACATCCCGCCCGACCTGATCCTGCCGCTGGTCCTGCCGCCGCTGCTCTACGCCGCCGCCCGCCGCACCTCGTGGCGGCAGTTCGCGGAGAACTGGCAGATCATCGCGTTGCGCGCGGTCGGCCTGGTGATCGTCACCGCGATCGCGGTCGCCGCGGTCTTCCACGCCTGGAATCCTGCCACTGCGATCGCTGCGGGCGTGGTGCTCGGCGCCCTGGTCGCCCCACCCGATCCGGTCGCGGCCACCTCGATGGCGGGCAGACTCGGCCTGCCGCGTCGGCTGATCGTGACCCTCGGCGGCGAGGGCCTGTTCAACGACGTCACCGCGATCGTCATCTACACCGTCGGCATCCAGGTGGTCGTCACCGGCCTGTTCAGTCCATGGCACGCGCTCGCCGACTTCGCGATCGCCGCGGTGGTCGGGCTCGTCGTCGGCCTGGTGCTCGGCTGGCTCGGCAGCACCCTCACCAAGCGCCTCGACACTGCCACCGGCCAGGTCGCCCTTAGCCTGCTGCTGCCCTTCGCCGCGTACGGCATCGCCGAACACTGGGAGGGTTCGGCCGTCCTGGCCGTGCTGGTCTGCGCGCTCTATCTCACCGACGCCGTGACCGAGATCGGCGACCGGGACTATCGCCTGGTCGCGGATTCGTTCTGGGACATCACCGAAATGCTGATCACCGGTTTCGCCTTCGCCCTGATCGGCCTCGAACTGCGGGTGGTCATCGAAACCACCGGGCACAACTGGCCCGCGCTGGCCGGGGTCACCGTCGCGGTGATCGCGGTCGTCGTGGGATTGCGCCTGGTCTGGCTGATGGCCACCTGGGCGATCAGCAGCAAACTACCCAACACCGACGAGCCGTTCACCTGGCGCGAGGTGATCGTCACCTGGTGGGCGGGCATGCGCGGGGTCGCGACGGTGGCGCTGGCACTGGCTGTGCCCTTCACCCTCGACACCGGTGCCGACTTCCCGGCCCGCTCGGAAATCCTGTTCATCGCCTTCGCGGTTGTGCTGTTCACCCTGCTCGTCCAGGGCCCGACCCTGCCGCTGGTGGTCCGCCTCACCGGCGTGCACGCCGACACCCGCCACGAACGCGCCGTCGAACAGGCACTCTGGACCAGAGTCGTGAACGCCGAACTGTCCGAACTCAAGGCGATCGCCGCCCGCGACAACCTCCCCGAAGACGTCTACGAGGACCTCAAGGCCGTGCTGCGCCGCATGTCCGCCAAGGCCGACCCCGAAGCTGCAGGTGCCGACGCGAAAGCCGCCCTGGACAAAGAACGCAAACTGGCCTCACAGATGCGCGCGGTCCGCGGTGCCGTCACCGAAGCGGGACGCCGCGAAGCCCAAGCCGCCCGCCGCGAACCCGGCATGCCCCCAGACGTAGTCGACCGAGTAACCCGCCGCCTGGACCTCGGACCTATGCACTGAGTAGGCATTGCCGGGTTGGCGGCGGGCCGGGTTCAGCCGCTGGTCATGGAGTCGGTGATCGCGCCGATTCCGTAGGTGATCGCCATTGCCAGGGCGCCGCCGATCACCACTCGGAGGACCGCGCGTCCTCGGTTGCTGCCGCCGAGGCGGGCGCTCACCGAGCCGGTGAGGGCGAGGGCGATGAGCACGGCGACGAAGGTGACCGGCACCCGCCATTCGGTGGGCGGCAACACGATTGCCAGCAGCGGGAGCAGGGCGCCGCAGGTGAACGAGATGGCAGAGGAGATCGCCGCCGCCCACGGATTGGTCAGCGCGCGGGGGTCGATGCCGAGTTCTGCTTCCGCGTGTGCGGTGAACGCGTCGTGTGCGGTGAGTTCGGCGGCCACCGTGCGCGCGGTGGCGGGGCTCAGCCCCTTCTTCTCGTAGATCCCGGCCAGTTCGGCCAGTTCCATATCGGGTTCCTCGGCCAGCTCGCGCCGCTCCTTGGCCAGTAGCGCCTTCTCCGAATCACGCTGCGTACTCACCGACACATATTCGCCTGCGGCCATCGAGACCGCCCCCGCGACCAGACCCGCGACACCTGCGGTGAGGATCGTCTGCGCATTGTTCGTCGTGGCGGCGACCCCCACCACCAGCCCCGCGGTGGACACGATCCCGTCGTTCGCACCGAGCACCCCGGCGCGCAACCAGTTCAACCGGCTCGAAAGTCCTTCGGTATGCGGCTCGTGCGGATGACCCGCCTGAGGCACACCCTCGCCCCCACTCGAACGACTATCGGCTGCGGTCGAATCCGGCACCCGCCCAGCCTAGTCCGCCGACCGACACTTCATCGGCACCGCAGGGTAAAGCTGCGTCGCCACCGCAGGTCGGCCGGAACCTATGGCCCGTCGCTGTCGGTTCGGCCGCCCAATCGGGCCGTCGACACGTCATCGGCACTGCTGGGCAGTGCCGCGTTGCCACCGCAGGTCGGTCGCAACGCAAGGCCCGCTGGCGACGGGTCGCCGCCAGATCGATGGTCCTTCAGTGCAGTCGCGCCGCCGACGGATCAGCGGTGGCGGGTAGCGCCGCGCGCAGCGTATCGGCCAGGCGAACCGCGAGCGCGATCACGGTCAGCGTCGGATTCACGTGCCCGTTCGTCGGAAACACCGAACTCCCCGCGATGTACAGGTTGTCCACCCCGTGCACCCGGCAGTGCTGGTCCACCACCCCGTGTCTCGGATCGGCCGACATCCGCGTCGTCCCACTGGGATGCGCCCAGTCGGTGAGCGGCAGGGGATCGGTGCTGCCGGGCAGCGCTGCGGGAACCACCTGCGGCGTCGGTAACCCGAGCCGGGCGAACTCGCCGACGAGCAGCTCCGTCGCCCGTCGCACCGTCCGATCCTCCTGCTCACTGATCCGCCAATCCACTTGCGGCAGCGGCATTCCCACCGGATCGGTCCTGTTCGAAAGCCGTACCCTGCTGTCGGCGTCCGGGGTCTGCTCCACCATCGCCCGCACCTCCACCCCGGCCAGCCGATGCGGAATCCCGACACCGTCGACCAACCGCCGCCGCGCACCGTCGAGCAGAAGTCCGGTGTCCGAGAGCATGATTCGCACATCGCGCCATCGGGGCCGCCCGCGCAACAGCCGCTTCACCGAGTCCCACGGATCGTCGGAGGCAGGGACCTCCTGCAACCACAGCGCGCAGTTCACCAGCGACTCGCGTCGCTGCAGCGCGGGCGACAGCGCCATACCGTGCAGAAAGGTGTGCCGCCCGCGCGCGCTCTTGACCACGTACTTACCGAACCGCTCCAGCGCCGCCCCGGCGTCGGCGGGCCGCAGCGTCGCGACCACGCCGCAGCGATGATCCATCAGATACCGCCCGACCTGGTCGTATCGATTGCCGATCCCCCCGACGACGATCCGCCGCGACGCCAGCAGCAAACGCGGCGTCGCGATCCCACCCCCGGCCAGCACGAACACGCGCGCCTCGACGGTGCGCACCCGGCCACCGGCACCGGTCACCTCGACCGAATTCACGTGTGCGCCAGTGGCATCGGTGTCGAGATGGGTCACCGTCGCGTTCACCAGCACCCGCGCGGTCGGCGCGACGTCACGCACATGCTGACCCCACCGTTTGCAGTCGAACCGGTCGGCCGCGTCACGGCTGATCTGCCAGAAGTAGGGTCGCAACGAGGCGGGATCGAGCGAATCGGGCGGCGCGGTGCGTCCCGACAGCGGCCAGAACTCCTCGTCGGTGAAGCCGGTGCCGTGCCCCAGCCCGGCATGGGCGGCCGCGCGGTCGGCACAGGGCCGCAGTGCGCCCGCATCGATCGGCCAGCCCGACCGATCGACCCAGGGCCGATTCGCGAAGTCGAGATCATCGAGCACACCGCAGCGACCGGCCCAGGTGTGTGAGCTCCCACCGAGCACCCGATTTCCCGCGATCCGGTCGGGCTCCGCGCGCGGAGCGCCGATGCTCTCGATCGCGGTGAAAGCGGGTTCGTCCGAGTCGATTTCGAGCCCACCGCTTTCCAGCACCAGAACCTGCAGTCCGGCGGCGGCGAGTTCGGCAGCGACCGTCAGACCCGCGGGACCCGACCCGATGACGCAGACCTGGGTGCGCAACGCATCGTCACCGACAGTGCGCAGATCCTCCACAAGCATCGGCGGTCCTCTCACCAGCGCGGCCCCCGGATACCGCTGGTCCCACTGTAGGAGCCGGGCAGGCGCGTGTCAGTCGGTCTCGCAATGCTGATTGACGAAAGCCCGCACGTACCCGGCCGATTGGCGCACATACATCCACGACCAGAACTCCAGCCCCGAGTCCGAGGGGCTGGCGACCATGGTGATCTCGCCGTCGTAGCACTTGCCCACGATGTACCTGGCGCGCGACACATGCGGGGTGAAGGTGACCACGATGATGTGGCGCCACCCGTAAATGTCAGCGCGCCGGACGATTTCGCGCGCCTCACCGTCGGTGGTCCACGGGTCGGGCACGAAACACGAGACGCGGAAGGCGAATCGGCCGCCGCAGTACTTGTCCATCACCGGATCGTCGGCCCCGGTGGACTGCGAGATCAGCACCTCGGGGGCCAGCCCGCGCTCGGCGAGTTCGATGCCGAGGTCGAATCGTTCGTAGGCGGTGCCGCCGAGCACCACGATCACATCGGCGGGCCGTAGCGGGTCGACCTGCGGGTGCACGAAGACCGGCCAGCCGGCGAACGCGGCAGCGAGCACGGTGACCAGTGCGCCGACGAGCAACCATCCCGCACGCCGAAAGATCGACACCGCACCGACGATACCGAAAACCGGACGGCGACCTCGTGACAGACAACCAGACCCTTTCAGTGACGGTCCACGGCAGGCACACTGGTGCCCATGACCGACACCGCCGTTGCCCCCGAACACCTCGACGTAGTCATCGTCGGGGCCGGATTGTCCGGCATCGGGGCCGCTTACCGGCTGCAGACCGAGCACCCGCACCGCAGCTACGCCGTCCTCGAGGCGCGCGACGACCTCGGCGGCACCTGGGACCTCTTCCGCTACCCCGGCATCCGCTCGGATTCGGACATGTTCACCCTCGGCTACCCGTTCAAGCCGTGGCGCGCGGCCCGTTCGATCGCCGACGGCTCCGCGATCCTGGATTACATCCGTGAGACCGCGCAGGAGAACGGCATCGACCGCCGCATCCGCTTCGGTTCCCGGGTGATCGGCGCGGATTGGTCGTCGGCGCAGGCCCGCTGGCAGCTCACCATCGCGCACGAGGGCCCCGACGGCCCCGAACTCAGCACCCTGACCTGTAGTTTCCTCTACGCCTGCGCGGGCTACTACGACTACCAGCAGCCGCACGCCCCCGAATTCCGCGGCCGCGACGATTTCGCGGGCACCGTCGTGCACCCGCAGTTCTGGCCCGCCGACCTCGACACCCGCGACAAGCGGATCGTCGTGATCGGCAGCGGCGCCACCGCAGTCACCCTGGTGCCCAACCTCGCCGCCGACGCCGCGCACGTCACCATGCTGCAGCGCAGCCCCACCTGGATCAGTCCCGTCCCCGCCCGCGACAAGCGGGCCGACAAGCTCCGCAAACTGCTCCCCGCGGGTCTCGCGCACCGGCTGATCCGAACCAAGAACATCCTGTTCAACATCGGTTTCTACCAGTTCTGCCGCCGCCGGCCCGCTGCCGCGCGCAAGCTGCTCACCGACCTCACCACCCGCATCCTCAAAGACGACAAACTCGTCGCCGAACACTTCACGCCCGACTACGACCCCTGGGACCAGCGCCTGTGCGCCGCCCCCGACGCCGACTTCTTCAAGGCGATGAAGAAGGGCAAGGCCTCGGTCGTCACCGACCACATCGATGCCTTCGTCCCGGAGGGGATTCGCCTGGTCTCGGGACAGACCCTGCCCGCCGACATCGTGGTCACCGCCACGGGCCTGCGCCTGCTGGCGTTCGGCGGCATCGCACCCTCGGTCGACGGCACCCCCGTGCCCTTGGCCGACCAGTTCGTCTGGCAGGGCGCCATGCTCACCGGCCTGCCCAACTTCGCCATCTGCGTCGGCTATACCAACGCGTCATGGACCCTGCGCGCCGACCTCACCTCCCGCCTGGTCTGCAAAGTCCTCACCCACCTCGACCGCACCGGCAGCGCCGCGGTCGTCCCCGAACCCAAGGGCGCACTCGCCGAACGCCCCCTGCTCGACCTCAATGCGGGCTATGTCCTGCGCTCGATAGCCGCGTTCCCCCGCCAGGGCAACCGTCATCCGTGGCGGGTCAGGCAGAACTACCTCCTGGATGCCCTGATCACCCTGCGCACCGACCTCGGCAAAACCCTGCGTCCGGTGCCGCGCCAGGTCAGGGAATTCACCCGCAACGGGTGAGGTGCGAGGACTGTCGGGTTCCTACGGTTGGCGTGTGCCGTGGTGGCACGTGGCGTTGACCTGACGGAAGGCCCAGCGATGACAGACTCGAATCAGCACCAGTTGCGCGACGGAATCGCGGCAGGAACCTCCATCGGCGCCGGCATCTTGCTGGCGGTGGTCGGTGTCCTGCAGATTTTCCAGGGAATCTCCGCGGTCGCCAACGACGATCTCATCGTCGTCGGGCCGGAGTACACCTACCAGTTCGACCTCACCAGCTGGGGCTGGTGGCACATCGTTCTCGGCGCGCTCGCGATCATCATCGCGATCGGGCTGCTCGCGGGTCAGACCTGGGGCCGGGTGGCGGCGATGGTGATCGCGGCACTCTCGATCATCGCCAACTTCCTGTGGCTGCCGTACTACCCGTGGTGGTCGATCCTGATCATCGCCGTCGACATCGTGGTGATCTGGGCGGTGGCCACCTGGCGCCCGAACAATTCCTGACCAGACCTACTCGACAGCGCCGCCCCGATCACCGGGGCGGCGCTGCTGGTTTGCCCAGTTCAGTACTCGAGCGCGGATCGGCCGGCGTCGGCGTCGCCGAGAGTGCGGACCAGATGCCGGGAGAGCCGTTCACCCAACACCGCGAGCTCGGCCTTCTGCGGATCGTCGAGTCCGTCGAGCACCAGCTTGCGCACCGCGACGAGATAGTCCGGCGTCGCTTCCACCACCTTGGCCTGCCCACTGTCGGTGAGCACCGCGTCGATTCCTCGCCCCGACTCCGCCGCCTCGCGACGTGCCCAGCCCACCCGTTCCAGCTTCGAAACCACATGGGAGAGCCTGGAAATGGACCCGTGCCCGCGGGCCGCGAGCATGCTCAACCGCATCCGTCGCTCCGGTGCGTCGTGGAGTAATGCCATGACCCGGTACTCGAAGTGGGTCACCCCGAACTCACGCTGCAACCGCGAGTCGAGTGCGCTCGGCACGCGCATCGAGAGGGTGACCACCGCGCTCCAGGCGCGACGCTCGACCGAGTCGAGATCCTCCGTCACCTCGGCCTACCTTCCACCCGTGTGGTAGCTATGAAATTGCTGAACGAGGCAAAACTGTATATCGGAGGTTGGGTTCTGTCTATGGTTGCCACGTCATCTCACCAGGTCGGCGGCATGTTGGCGATCATCAACGCCTTGGACGGATGATCAGTTGCCGATCGATCGCCGAGTAATCACGGCCGTTGAACGGGACCGTCGCCAGCGGGCGCGGACGTCCGGTGCGCAGTAGGATGACGTTCGTGACCTGGGGAAATGCCGGATTCTCCAGGCGATTTGACTTCGCGTTGGCCGGCACGTAACTTTATTCGAGTCAGAGCGACACGGACACCGACTCAGCCGCCCAGCGGTTCGAGACACGAGGTAGGACGTTGAGCGCCTGACTGATCATGTGTTCAGGGTTACATGCTTCGGGACTTGCTTCCGGGTGTAGCCGTGAGCTAAGTTTGAACTCTTGCCTCACCGAAACCCCTTCGAGAAGATGTTGGGTAGAAGTGTGTGCGTGTGTTCTTTGAGAACTCAATAGTGTGTCGATGAATGTCAGTGCCAATAATTATTTATTGGTTCCAACCTTCATGTACCCCCCGGTCATGAAGGTTGGACATTGAACAACAGCGAATCTTTTTGCTGGTGTTTGTTTTGCTAGGTTTTCGGACTCTAGTTAGATAATTTTGATTGCACCTTCGGGTGTTTTCGAGAGTCTTCAACGGAGAGTTTGATTCTGGCTCAGGACGAACGCTAGCGGCGTGCTTAACACATGCAAGTCGAGCGGTAAGGCCCTTCGGGGTACA
>NZ_JBHYRN010000044.1:0-30520 GCF_042749305.1 Nocardia sp. NPDC058705
CGCCCAACGCTCCCGCCTGCCGGAGCGAAGCGGAGGCCGGCGGGTTGTGCGGTGCCGCGCGGCGGCGCCGCTGGGCGGCGCCAGCCGCCCCTTGATCCTATATAGCTAAATTCAGCAGCAACCGCCGTTAAGTGACGGTCCGGGGCGAAGTCAGGGATAGATGACTACAACCGACTTGTCGTCGTGACGCTTCGCTCGGGGGAGTGCCTGGCCTTCTGGATCTGCCTCGGCTTCCCAAGCGTGGCAACGGCGAAGTAGCTCGTGGAGCTCGGGGCTGGTCATCTCGGCTACGGCGTGCCAGCTGATGCCCAGCGGCGGGAGTAGGTCGAATGCACCGTCTGTGGCCGCGACTGCCCAAGCGACCTCGGTCCGGTCGTAGCTCGAAGTGAGCGCGTGGGTTGCGGCGGTTGGGTCGGCTTCCGCGATCCAGAAGCCTCCGGGCTGGTTTCGCTGCCGCCCCTCGGCTCGTTGGAGCTCTTGGAGTAGGTCCCGGTGCTCGTCGTCGTAGCCTGCGCCGGTGGAGAGTCGCTCGCGGTACATACGGGACTCGGGCAGGTCAATGCTGGCCAACCGGTCATCGGTGTGGACGTGCTCGTTGCCGTCGACGGTCCCGACGATGACAGCCGAATCTCCGAGAACGAGTAGGTCGACGGTATCCGCGGTGACTCGAACAATGGCAACCGTGCTCGATGGGGAACTGCCGGGGATGAGGTGGAGTTGTTCGCTCGTGGCACTGATCGACTGAGCAACCGCCGCCCGGAGGTCATCGGAGCTGGGGACTCGCTGACGCAGTTGCTTTCCGAGCTCGTCGACGTACTTACCCGCCTGCGGTCTGGTTGGGTCGTGGGCGGTAGCTCCGTCGAGAACGATGACGGTGTTGTCGGTGGTGGTGACACGATCTTCGTCGGACCTGGCTGCGAGCTGCGCTGAATGGGTGATCACGAAGCGCTCCGAGTGGTGTAGGGGCCAGCGACCAATCTGCTCGCGGTGACGGCGAAGTCGTCGTCGGAGGCGGCGAAGTGGTCGTCGAAGTCGCACGCGACAATCCCGCTGGTGAACTCGGCTGTGGGGCTGTAGACGGTGGCAAGGTTCTCGCTCAACCAGTGAGCTACCCCGAGGGATCCGACGCTGGTGATTCCGGCGATGTGGACGATTACGCGGCCGCGGTCGATTCGGCGGGAGAAGTAGCCGATGTCGGTGTGCTGCTTCGACGGCGAGCGGTAGGGCGAGAAGTGCCGTTCGCTCGTCCGTTCGTCGGTGATCGACCAACCTTCGTCGGTGTGATCGAATGCCAACACGGGATCGTCCGCGAGAAGCCTGCCCGCGACTGGCGCGGACTTGGGACCGCAGACAATAATGCAATCCCCCGTCGGCACCTCGTCGCTGTCCGGGTCGATGGGAAAGCGGCTGTTGGCAAGTGCGTACTCGGCCAATGTCCGCTCCAAAGACTCCCGAGTTGCCTGGTCGTTGGCGTCGTAAAAGGGACGTTCGCGACCGTCCTCGAGGCCGAACCTGCGGGGGATGCCGACTGCGACCGGGCCGACGCCGAAGAATGCGCGCTGTGCCTTCGGTGCGGCCGAACGGATCTGCGTGATGCGACCACTGGTGATGCCGAGGCGATCTGCAATCTCGGTGTAGCTCAAGCCATTTCGGTGTGAGATCTCGATGGCTTCCCTGCGGAGCCTCGCCAGCTCGGTGGAGCGTTGTTGGTAGGTCGCGATGAGCTCTGTAGCCCGCTGACCACGGCTGATCGGGTCCGGGTCATTCCGGACCTGCTCGAACTCATCTGCGCTAGCCACACACGCATTTTAGACCCCTATTGACTGGATGTCGCTGACGCGCGTACTCTCTGTCTTTAGACCCCCTAAAACGACACGGGATGGCATTGAGCCAGAACTTTAGGGGCATAAAAGACCAACTTGGAGGTCCGAGATGATGTCGACATCGGTAGCGGTGGAAGCCAACAACCTGCGTCCGTCTCGCGTGAACGCTGCTGGCTGGTGCCTGTACTGCGTCGCCCAGAACTGCACTGCCGCACGGTGCATCGACACCCACGCCCGGACCGAGTGGCAGGTCTGCGCCAAGTGCGGCGGCTCGGAATACATCGACGGCCACACCGACCCCGAAACGGCCCATCGGCGCTGCGACTGCTTCGGCGGACTGGTCGAGGTCGACGCGACCGATGCCGAGGTGATCGAGTTGAACCCGGCCTACGTGGTGACTTTCCCGCCTGCTGTGGTGGAGGAGCCGACGCTTGGGCTGTGCGCCTACTGCGGTACCGATCACGCTGATGGTGTCCGGCGTGATCACTTGTTCCGGTACCTGTACGAACCGGTGATCGAGGGTTTCGACTATCGGCCCGCCTACCTGGCCGACGGTGTTGCTCCGGTGGGGTTGTGCGCGGTCTGCCGCCGCGATCACTTCGACGATGGCGAGCTCGATCACGTGTTCGTGGCCTCGGAGATGGCCCGCAGCGTGTCCGACGTGGAGCCGTGGGACTACCACGCAGCCGCACGCCAGATCAAGGAAGAAGCTCGCGACCGGAATCCGGAGTTGGTGGCCTACGCCGAGGCACACCCGAACAACCCATCGGCTCAGTGGGCCGCGTACGGGGCGCAGTACTGATGGGCGACACGGTGAACAACGTTGTGGCCCTGGATAGGGAGACCGCCGCTGATCGGCACGCCCAGCTCAACATGGTCGACCTGGCTCAGGCCATGGCCGAGAACCACAGCGTGTGTCGTCGTCCGCTGCCGATGTTGAGCACTGACCAGGCCACCGGTGTCACGAAATACGTTGGCACACCGTGCAAGTCGACCATGGAGTGCGTGTGCCCGGCCTGTGCGGCTCGTGCTCGTGCTCTGCGTATCCAGCAGGCCCACGAGGGCTGGCACATCGAGGAGGAACCCGTGACCGAGAAGAACGAACCCACCGAACAGCAGCGGGAGTTGATCGAGGCCCGCGCTCGGATGGTCGGCGAATACGAGCTGGCCAAGGACGCCGACGACACCGACGCCATGGACGGTATCCGCGAGTTCGTCGCCGAACTGGACTCCGAACTGCGTGAGTCCGGCATCCGTGGCAAGCTGGCCGACCTCGATCCCGACCCGCGCGAGGTGCGCAAGCGCTCGACCATGCGCCGACAGGAAACCCCGGACCTTCCGCGTAAGAAGGTCACCAAAACCACCGTGGGCAAGCTCTACGCGGGCAAGTACCGGCCCTCGATGTTCCTGACGCTGACGTTGCCTTCCTACGGGCGGGTCGACTCCGATGGTGCGCCGGTCAACCCGGACACTTACGACTACCGCCAGGCCGCCCGCGACATCATCCACTTCGCCCGCCTCTACGACCGGTTCGTCCAGAACTACCGCCGTGCTTCGGGTCGAGATGTGCAGTACTTCGCCACGGTCGAACCTCAGCGCCGCGGAGCTCCGCACATCCACATGGCCGTGCGTGGCTCCGATCCGCGCGAGCTGATCCGCCAGGTTGCCGCGGCGACCTACAGCCAGGTGTGGTGGCCCCACCATGACCACGAGGTCTACAGCCCCGACCGGCTGCCCTACTGGGACTACGCGCAGGACCGCTTCGTAGACCCCGACACCGCCGAGCCCGTCGCCACCTGGGATGAGGCGTTGGACGTGATGGACACCGTGGACGACCTGGAGCCGTCGCACGTGATCCGCTTCGGTGCTCAGATCGACGTGAAAGGCATTCTCGGCGGGACCGAGGAAGCCGCCCGGCACATCGGCTACCTGACCAAGTACCTGACCAAGTCCATCGGGGACGTGATCGAGCCGAAGTCCAACCGCGCCGCCGAGCACTACGACCGGTTGCACGCGGAGTTGAGCGTGACGCCGTGCTCGCCCTCGTGCGGGCTGTGGTTTCGCTACGGCGTGATCCCCAAGGGCGCGAAGGCGAAGACGGTGCCGGGCGTGTGCAAGGGCAAGGCACACAAGCGGGCAACCCTGGGGCTGCGTGGTCGTCGGGTGCTGGTCTCGCGCAAGTGGACCGGGAAAGACCTGGCCGACCACAAGGCTGATCGAGTCGCGTTCGTTCGGCAGCGGCTCATCGATGCCGGGATGACGCCCGAGGATGTCTCGCAGATTCAGATATCACCGGTCGAACCGGGCGACCCGAACGTGCCTCCTCGTGAGCATCTGATCATGGCGATGGTGTCGCAGAAGTTGAATCGGCGGGCTGAATACAACATGGCGATGCTGGCCCCCGAGGATAGAGCCGTTTCACGTGAAACCGTTGTGCCACAACAAGATTCGTCAACCAATCAATCGGCAGCGTAGGGGGTAAGGCAATGGAATTGGTCAAGGGTGGACGCCGGGCGGAATCGGCTACATACACCGTCGATGAGGTCGCGGGTCTGCTCGGCATCTCGCGTGGCGTGGCGTACCAGTCCGTTCACGACGGTGAGATTCCGGCCAAGCGCATCGGTCGCCGCTGGGTGATCTCTCGTGCGGCGTTCTCGGCATGGCTCGCTACGTCCGACAACCTCCCGAAGGCGGTGTAGAGCAATGGGTTTCGTCAATCAGACGGATACCGGGAGCTGGAAAGCGTTCTGGCGCGAACCGTCCGGCAAACAGCGGTCCAAGTCGTTCCGGACGAAGAAGGAGGCGACTACCTTCCTCGCTCAGGTCGAGCTGTCGAAGTCGAGCGGTACCTACGTCTCGCCGCACGCTGGCCGGGCGTTGTTCGGTGTTCACGCTGAGGAGTGGATGAAGTCGTGGAACACCGAGCGGACTACTCGCGCGCGGGATGAGTCGATCATGCGTACCCATGTGCTGCCCAAGTGGTCACCCTGGCAGCTCGGCAAGATCGATCACATGTCGGTGCAGACGTGGCTGGGGAAGATCGGCGAGGACCGTTCGCGGGCAACGGTCGCCGAAGCGAAGCGGTTGATGGCCGGGGTGATGCAGTCCGCGGTGAAGAACAAGCTGATCGGGTCCGATCCGACTGTGGGTGTTCGCATTCCGAAGCGCCGTGAGCGAGATACCGACGAACGGCTGTTGACGCGGGAAGAGGTTCGGCAACAGCTCCTCCCGGCGATTGAACCGCAGCGGTACCGGGCGCTCGTGGCATGTGGTGCGTTCGCGGGTCTGCGCTGGGGTGAGGCTGCTGGCCTGTGTGTGGATGCTGTCGATGTCGACGCCGGGCTGATCAACGTGATCCGCACCGTGACCGAGGTGGCTGGTCATGTCGAGTTCAAGGCGTTCCCGAAGTCGCGTGCTGGTCGGCGGAGTATCCCGATTCCGGGGTGGTTGGTGAATGACCTCGTCGCTCATATGGAGGATCACGAGCAGGGGCAGAACGGGCTGATCTTCACAAACGAAGTCGGCGGGCCGCTGCGTCGGACGCTGTTCCGGTCTCGGGTGTGGCGTCCTGCTCTCGTTCGCGCGGGCCTGCTCGGTGAGGTGTCCGAAGTCGGTGCCAAGTTCGAAGCGGTGTGGAAGAACGCGGACGGTGAGGTCGACGCGGAAGTGTTCGGCAAGTACGACCAGGCCGTTCGGATGGTGGCGCGGTCGGAAGCCGGGGGAGTTCGGTTCCATGATCTGCGCGATATGTTCGGAACGTGGCTCGCTGATGACGGGGTGCCGCCGCACAAGATCGCCGTGGTGATGGGGCACGAAAACGTCTCGACGACCTACCAGCACTACATCCGCAAGACCGACGATCACGACGCGGTTCGCCGGTCGATGGGCGACGAATGAAAGCTGATGCTGCCTTTTCGCTGCCTCGCCGGACCTTCGCCGGGTGAAATGACCCGGACATGCAAAAAGCCTCTGACCAGGAAAACCAGGTCAGAGGCTTTTTGGTGTCTCAACCAACACGTCGGGGTGACAGGATTTGAACCTGCGACCTCTTCGTCCCGAACGAAGCGCGCTACCAAGCTGCGCCACACCCCGTGAGGCGAACCTGAAGTAGCTTACAACGTGGGGTCGTGAAACGTTAAATTGGCTGGTCAGGTGGGCGGAAAGGCCTAGCGCGCGACGGCTTGGGAGGTCGAGATGCCGAAGCCGGTGTCGGCCGACGGGCGCTTGGGCTGGGCGCCGACCAAGGTGAGCAGCGTGGCCTCGGGGCGGCAGCAGAAGCGGTAGGGCGCCCACGGTGAGGTGCCGATGCCCGCCGAAACGTGCAGCTGGGTGTGCTCGCCCCACTGCGAGGCGCCCTTCACGCGGGACTTGTCGATCCCGCAGTTGGTGACCAGCGCGCCGTAACCGGGCACGACCAGCTGTCCACCGTGGGTGTGACCGGCCAGCACCAGGTCGTAACCGTCTTCGGCGAAGCGGTCGAGCACGCGCGGCTCGGGCGAATGGGTGACACCGATGCTGAGCTGCGCCAGCTGGTTGGGCGCACCGGCGATCGTGTCGTAGCGGTCGCGTTGAATGTGCGGATCGTCGACGCCGGCGGTGGCGATGCGGATGCCCGCCACTTCGAGATCGCGCCGGGTGTGGGTCAGGTCGAGCCAGCCACGTTCGGTGAATGCCGCGCGCAGGTCCTTCCACGGCAGCGGATCACCGTAGACGCGACGGTGATCTTTCTTGAAATACTTCAGCGGATTCTTCGGTACCGGCGCGAAATAATCATTCGAACCGAACACGAACAAGCCGGGGCGAGCCAGCAGCGCGCCGAGAGATTGCACAACGGCGGGCACGGCCTTGGGGTGGGAAAGATTGTCGCCGGTATTCACGACCAGGTCGGGTTCCAGGCGATCGAGTTCGCGCAGCCACTGCTGTTTGAGCTGCTGGCCCGGCATCATGTGCAGGTCGCTGACATGCAGAATCCGCAACGTCGGCGAACCGGGCGCGAGCACCGGCATCGTCGCTTCGCGCAGGACGAACGCGTTCCGTTCGATCAGCGTGGCGTAGCCGATGCCTGCGACGGCGGCCCCGGCGGCTCCCAACGCGGTTCGGCGGACAGCGGACGTCGAGATAACGGGCATTTGCCCAGCATAGGCGACCCCATCCCGGATCGTCGTATGTGTTTCCGCACAAACGTCCGGAATTTTCTCGCCTGGGCCGGGTCTGCTATCCGTCGCGATGAAAATGTGATGGGACTTCCCGAGGCGGCCGACTACGGTAAGGCCCATGTCGGAACTGAAAGCCAAGCTGCGCGCGGATATGACCACCGCGATGAAAGCCAAGGACAAACTGCGTCTCGCGACCCTGCGGATGCTGCTCGCCGCAATCCAGACCTCCGAGGTCTCGGGAACCGAAGCGCACGAGCTCTCCGATAACGATGTTGTGGCGCTGTTGCAGAAGGAAGCCAAGAAGCGCAACGAGGCGGCTGTGATCTACGAGCAGAACGGTCGCGGTGAACTGGCCGCGAACGAGCGCGCCGAGGAAGAGATCATCGAGGAGTACCTGCCGACTCAGCTCAACGACGCCGAGGTGGCCCAGGTCGCCGATACCGCGATCGCCCAGGTCGCCGAGCAGCTCGGTGAGCGCCCGGGGATGAGGCAGATGGGCCAGGTCATGAAGGCCGCCACCGTGCTGGCCGACGGCAAGGCCGACGGGTCGAGGATCTCGGCCGCGGTCAAAGCCCGCCTGTAGAAGCACACGAAAAAGGCCGCCGTCCGAAAGTTGGACGGCGGCCTTTCGCGTGACTAGCGCGGCACCGGGATGGGGATCGGTGGCAGGCGCGGAATCTGCGGCAGCCCCGGCACCACCGGCGCGGGCGCGGCGGGCGGCGGAGTCGTCGGCGCGGGCACCCGGACGGTGCCGTCACTGATGTAGATCGTGACCACCGAGCCGGGAATGGCCGAGCCGTTCGGCGAACTGCCCATCACCGTGCCCTTGGCCTGCGACCCGGCCCCCGTCACCGCCGAGACCTGGAAACCGGCGCCGGACAGGATCGCGGTGGCCTCGCCCTGCGACTTGCCCGCCACATCGGGGACCTGGGAGTTGTTCGCGCCACGGACGTACTTGTCGTCCACCGGCGGCAGGCCGGGCGGCGGGTACCGGTCCATCAACGGCTTGATGGCGTTGAACCAGGTGCGGGCCGGTTCGTTACCACCGAACAGGCCGTTGGCGTCGCTGGCGCCGCAGTTGCGCAGCGGGAACGAGCAGATCTCGCCGGGGGTCGGGCTGTCACCGTAGACGTAGACCGACGAGGCCAGCGAGTTGGTGAAGCCGAGGAACGCCGAGGAACGGTGGCTCTCGGTGGTACCCGTCTTGCCCGACATCGGCGCCGACCAGCCCGCGGCACGCGCCGCGCCCGCCGCGGTACCGCTGGTGTCGTCCTTGCTCATCGCGTTGGCGAGGGTGTTGGCCAGGCCGGGGTCGACCACCTGCTCGCAGGCCTGCTGGGTGAGCGGGACGGTCTTGCCGCTGCGGTCGACGACCTCCTTGATCGGCGAGGGCGGGCACCACTTGCCGCCCGAACCGAGCGTGGCGGCCACGTTCGTCAGTTCGAGGGGGTTGATCGCGAAGGGGCCGAGGGTGAACGAACCCATGTTGTTGTCTTTGATGTGGTCGGCCAGGCTCGTGTTGCCCCGCCCGGAGGTACCCGGGTCGGTGTAGGCCCGCATGCCGAGGCGCACGGCCATGTCCACCGCGGCTTCGACGCCGACGTCCTGGATCATCTTCACGAAGGTGGTGTTGGGCGAGGTGGCCAGTGCGTCGGTCACCGACATCGACCCCGGATAGGCGCCCGCGTTCTTGACGCACCACGAGTCGGCCGGGCAGCCCGGCGAGTTCGAGTAACCCATGCCGCGGGCGGCATAGGTGCCGGGCACGTCCACCTGGGCGGCGATGCCGAGGCCCTTCTCCATCGCGGCGGCGGTGGTGAACAGCTTGAAGATCGAGCCGGCGCCGTCACCGGCCAGCGAGTACGGCTGGCCGAGCAGCGTCTCGTTGGCGTCGCGGTTGAGGCCGTAGGTGCGGCTCGACGCCATCGCGAGGACGGGGTGCGAATCCTGGCCGGGCGCGACCACCGACATGACCTCGGCGATGTTGTCGAGGTTGGGGTCGGCCTGCTCGTTCACCGAGCGCTTCACCGACTCCTGCAGCACCGGGTCGAGCGTGGTCCTGATCAGGTAGCCGCCCTTGTCGATCTGCTCGCGGCTGATCCCGGCCTCGGCCAGGTACTGCAGCGCGTAGTCGCAGAAGAAGCCCTTGTCGTTGGCGGAGATACAACCGCGCGGCAGGCCCTTGGGTTCGGACAGCACACCGAGCGGCTCGGCCTTGGCCTTGCGGAACTCCTCGGCGCGGTGCGGGATGTTCTGCATCAGCGTGTCGAGCACGGTGTTGCGGCGGTCGGTCACGCCCTGCACGTTCGTGTACGGGTTCAGCTTGGAACTGGACTGCACCATGCCGGCGAGCATCGCCGACTGCGTGATGTTGAGCTGGGAGGCATCGATGCCGAAGTAGGTCTGGGCGGCGTCCTGGATGCCGTAGGAGCCGTTGCCGAAGGGCACCAGGTTCAGGTAGCGGGTGAGGATCTCGTCCTTGCTCAGCTCGCGGTCCAGCGTGAGCGCCATCCGGATCTCGCGCAGCTTGCGCGCCGGTGTCGTCTCGATCGCGGCGCGCCGCTCGGCGTCGGTCTTGGCGACGACGAGCAGGTTGAAGTTCTTCACGTACTGCTGGTCGAGGGTCGAGGCGCCCTGCTGCACCGCACCGGAGGAGGTGTTGGTGAGGAACGCGCGCAGCGTGCCCTGCCAGTCCACGCCCTTGTGGTCGGCGAAGCGTTTGTCCTCGATGGACACGATCGCCAGCTTCATGTTGTTGGAGATCTTGTCGCTCGGCACTTCGAAGCGGCGTTGCTCGTAGAGCCAGGCCAACGGCGACCCGTTCGCGTCGACCATGGTCGAGACAGCGGGGACCGTGCCCTCGACCAGTTCGGCCGAGACGTTGTCGACGGCGTCGGCGGCGCGGTTGGAGATGAACCCGAACCCACCGGCCAACGGGAACAACAGTCCTGCGACAAGCACGGCGGCCAGCGCGCAACTGCCGGCCAGCCTCGCGAGCGTTTGAGTGATCGGCACGAGACCTAGCGTAAGGGGTGGGTGGGACAGGTTCACGGTCTGCTGCTCGACGGGGGATGTCCGGTTGGTGCCAGGGGGGTTGCTCGGGCGTGTCAACAAAATGATCACATCGGCGTGTCGCGACCGGGCACGCCGGTGATCAGCACTACTGCGGGGATCTTCGGTGATTTGAAGGGACGGTCGTACCAAAAAATCGGGGGGCGGTCTTGCGCAACCGCCATACCTTTACCTAGATTGAGTACCCAGTGTGATAGAGCTAACACTCAAAGTGGAATGTGGTGCGGACCGCAGCGGTAGTTGGGTTGCTGTGATCCGCGCTCGCGATTCTGGAGCGCCGCGCAACGGTGTTCGGACTGCAAAGGGGCACATCAAATGCACATCACAACCCCCATCGCCCGACTGGATGTAGAGCAGGCCGAGGCAAGGATCGCTTGGGTTGCCCAGGCGCGATGCAAGGAAGTGGACCCTGATCAGCTGTTCGTTCGCGGTGCGGCACAGCGCAAGGCGGCAACCATCTGCCGCCACTGCCCGGTGCTGATGCAGTGTGGTGCCGACGCACTCGACAACCGGGTCGAGTTCGGCGTGTGGGGCGGGATGACCGAGCGGCAGCGGCGTGCGCTGCTGAAACAGCATCCAGACGTGACGTCCTGGTCTGAATTCTTCAACGCCCAGCGCCAGCATCAGGTGGCGATCTAGCAGGTTGTGACCGGACCGATATCACAACGGCGCCGAGACCGCGTGGTTTGCGGAATCGGCGCCGTTGGCGGGTGTTACCGAATTGTGAGCTATAGCTGATTTGTCTGAATTGATCAGGCCGAAGCGGGGGTTCCCGTCAGCTGATCGCCGACCGCTCGCAGTGCTTCGAGATCCGAGACCTCGAAGGGCAGCGCCGTCACCGAGACGATCCGCACGCTCGGATGCGCACCGGTGAACCGGTGCAGCAGCCGCCGCTCGCGCGCCGCCGTCGACACCCGATCGGCGTGGATGCGCAACACCGAGGCGGTCAGCGGGTCGGAATCGGCAAGCTGGTCCGCGGCCGTCATGGCGTGGTCACCAGACAGCCCCGACAGCGCGGGGTGCGTCCGGTTCAGCACCAGCCCGGCGAGGGGCATCTGCTCGGTCGAGAGCCGGTCGACGAAGAAAGACGCCTCGCGCAGCGCGTCCGGTTCGGGCGCTGCGACCACCAGGAAGTGGGTTCCCGGCTTGGACAGCATCGCGAAGGTGCGCTCGGCCCGGTCCTGGAACCCACCGAACAGCGATTCCAGCGACTGCAGGAACGTCGAGGCGTCCTTGAGCATCTGCCCACCGACGATGGTCGACACCCCGCGCATCGCCAGGCTCATCGCCCCGGTGACGAACCGGCCGACACCGCGCCCCGGCGCCATGATCAACCGGATCATTTTGCCGTTGAGGAACGTGCCGAGGCGCTTGGGCGCGTCGAGGAAGTCCAGCGCGTTGCGCGACGGGGGAGTGTCGACCACGATCAGGTCCCACTCCTTGCGCGCGGCCAGCTGACCGAGCTTCTCCATCGCCATGTATTCCTGCGTGCCGCCGAACGACGACGCCACCGTCTGATAGATCGGATTGGCGAAGATCTGCTCGGCCTTGTCGGCGCTGGTGTGCTCGAGCACCATGTCGTCGAAGGTGCGGCGCATGTTCAGCATCATCGCGTGCAGCTCACCGGGCACCTCGGGACCGAGGTCGACGCGCTGCGGGCTGTTGTCCAGTTCCGCGACGCCGAGCGACTGCGCCAGCCTGCGCGCCGGGTCGATGGTCAGCACCACCACTTTCCGCCCCGACTCCGCCGCTCGCAGCGCGATCGAGGCCGCGGTGGTGGTCTTGCCGACCCCGCCGGAACCGCAGCACACGATCACCTTGGCGTTCGGATCGGCGATGATCTCGGAAACGTCCAATAAGGGCGGGGTGGAAACGTGCTCGCTCATCGGACTCCCTGCGCGGATAGCTGTTCGGCCAGTTCGTAGAGGCCACCCAGGTCGATGCCGTCGCCGAGGGCGGGCAGCGACAGCTGGGGGACATCGATCTGCGCCAGTTCGGCGGCACTCGCGTTCTGCGCGGTCAGCACCGTCGCGTGGTCGACCGTTTCGGCGATCAGACCGTCGAAGTCCGGTTCGGACAGGGTGATTCCGGCCTTGGCCAGGCCGGCGGCGATGGCGGTGGTGTCGAGTTCGCCCGCCACGGCGGCATCGCGCTGGGCCGGGGTGAGTTCGCTGGTGGCCGCCCGGTTGACGATCACCGTGCCGATCCGCAGATCGTCGGCGGTGAGCTCGGCGATCGCGTCGGCCGTCTCCTGCACCGGCAGCGCCTCGAGCAGCGTCACCAGGTGGACCATCGTCTGATCCGAGTGGAGCAGCTTGGACACGCCGACCGCCTGCGAGGCGATCGGTCCGCCCTTGGCGATCTCGGCCATGGCCGTGGTGACGTCGAGGAAACTGGCGATCCGGCCGGTCGGCGGCGCGTCGACGACGATGTCGTCATAGGCGGGCCTGCCGTCCTTGCCGGTCCGCACCACGCACTCTTTGATCTTGCCGGTGAGGATCACATCGCGCAGACCGGGGGCGATGGTGGTGACGAACTCGATGGCGCCCATCCGGCGCATCGCCCGGCCCGCGAAGCCCAGGTTGTAGAACATGTCGAGGTATTCGAGAAACGCGTACTCGATGTCGAGTGCCAGCGCCGTCACTTCGCCGCCGCCGTCGGCGCTGGCGATATGGGTCTCGGTGGGCGGCAACGGTGGCCGGTCGAACAACTGCGCGATCGACTGGCGACTCTCCACCTCGACCAGCAGCACTTTGCGTCCGCCCGCGGCGAGCGCGAGTGCGAGTGCGGCCGAAACGGTCGACTTGCCGGTACCCCCCTTGCCGGTGACGTAGTGCAACCGGGCCTTGGCCGCGCGCTGTGGCCATCCGGTCGACGGTTCCGGAACCGACGAAACCGGCTCTGTTGTTGGTGCTCCCACGTCGCCGAGCCTATAACCCGTTTCTCCCTGACGTTCGGGGTGAGCCCTAAACTCACACCATGAGTGAAGTCACCCGTTGGGAGTACGCGACCGTGCCGCTGTTGACGCACGCGACAAAGCAGATCCTCGATCAGTGGGGGTCCGACGGCTGGGAGCTGGTCTCGGTGCTGCCGGGACCGACCGGAGAACAGCACGTCGCCTACCTGAAGCGGCAGAAGTAGCCGTGGCCACCGCGTGGAAGGACGCGCTCGACCGGCTCGGTGTCACGCTGCCGCCGGTCGCCGCTCCCGTCGCGGCCTACATCCCCGCTGTGCGCACCGGTTCCCTGGTGTACACCTCCGGCCAGCTGCCCTTCGTCGACGGTGAACTGTCGTCGGTCGGCAAGGTCGGGGCCGAGGTGGATGTGGAGCAGGCCAAGGAGGCCGCCCGGCTGTGCGCGTTGAACGCGCTCGCGGCCGTGCACGATCTGGTCGGGCTCGACCAGGTGGTGCGGATCGTGAAGGTCGTCGGATTCGTCGCCTCGGCGCCGGGGTTCAGCGATCAGCCGATCGTGATCAACGGCGCGTCGGAGTTCCTCGGTGAGGTGTTCGGCGAGGCGGGCGTGCACGCGCGTTCGGCCGTCGGCGTCTCCGAGCTGCCCAAGAACACGCCCGTCGAGGTGGAACTGATCGTCGAGGTCGGATAGGCAGCCGTCATGGCACTTCAACATCCCGCGTACAGCCAGGTCAGACGTGTCACGCCGACGGCATCGGTGCTTTTGGCCGACAACCCCGGTCAGATGACGCTCGACGGCACCAACACCTGGCTGCTACGCGGCCCGGACAGCGACTCGTATGTGGTCGTGGATCCGGGACCGAAGGACAAGAAACACACGGCCGACATCGTCGAAGCCACCGGCGGCCGGATCGCGTTGACCCTGATCACCCACCACCATCCCGATCACACCGGCGGCATCGATCACCTGGTGAAAGCCACCGGGACGCCGGTGCGTGCGATGGGTCCGAAATACCTGCGCGGTGCGGTCGAACCATTGGTCGACGGCGAGGTGATCGAGGCCGCGGGCCTGCGGATCACCGTGCTGGGAACCCCCGGTCACACCAGTGATTCGGTGAGTCTGCTGCTCGACGACGCGGTCCTCACCGGCGACACGGTGCTCGGCCACGGCACCACCGTGCTCGAATCCTCCACCGGCGCGCTGGCGAGCTTCCTCGCGTCGCTGGAAAAGCTGCGGGAGCTGGGCGCGGGCAAGGTTCTGCTGCCCGCGCACGGGCCCGATCATCCCGATGCCGCACCGGTCGTGCAGTACTACCTCGACCATCGGCGCGAGCGGCTCGATCAGGTGCGGGCGGCGCTGGCCGAATTAGGGCCGGATGCGGGCGCTTTCGCGGTGGTCCGCAAGGTGTACGCCGATGTGGACAAACGGCTGTGGCCCGCCGCACGCAGTTCGGTGCAGGCGCAGTTGGAATACCTGCGAGCCGAACAGAGCTGAACGCCTTCTGATCGCAGGCCGACAGGTGCCTGCGATCAGAAAGCGTTCGAAAACCCCAGCGTCCCAGCGGCACGACAGATCTCGCAAGCACATGGGTAACTCACCGGGCACGGGCTGACCCCGCCACCCACTGAGTCTGGCCGCCCGCACGATCCTCGGCGCACCTGAGTCTGGCCAAAAGTCGCGGGGAGGCGGTACAGCTACGTCAGCGGGCGCGACGTGCCAGACGCTCGGAATCCGAGATCAGCACGCTCTTGCCCTCCAGGCGCAGCCATCCGCGATGTGCGAAGTCGGCGAGCGCCTTGTTGACGGTTTCCCGGGAAGCACCGACCAGCTGGGCGATCTCTTCCTGGGTCAGGTCGTGGGTCACGCGCAGCGCGCCCGCTTCCTGGGTGCCGAAACGCTGTGCGAGCTGCAGCAGCGCCTTGGCGACGCGACCCGGCACGTCGGTGAAGATCAGGTCGGCGAGGTTGTTGTTGGTGCGGCGAAGGCGTCGTGCCAGCACGCGCAGCAGCTGCTCAGCGATCTCGGGGCGCTGATCGATCCACGACTTGAGAGCGTCGCGGTCCATCGTCACGGCGCGAACCTCGGTGACCGTGGTTGCGGTCGAGGTACGCGGGCCGGGGTCGAAGATCGACAGTTCACCGAACATGTCGGACGGACCCATGATGGTCAGCAGGTTCTCCCTGCCGTCCGGGGACCGTCGGCCGATCTTCACCTTGCCCGTCGTGATGATGTACAGCCGATCGCCGGGTTCGCCCTCGTTGAAGATGACGTGCCCGCGCGGAAAATCTACCGGCTGCAACTGCTTGGCGAGCGCGGCCACCGCGGTGGGCTCGACGCCTTGGAAGATGCCTGCTCTGGCGAGGGCCTCGTCCACGAATGTGCTCCTTATGGGATATGGCTTGCGAACCTGGTCGAGCGAATCGACCAACCGCGCAGTCTACGCGGCATTCCGGCACCGCAGTGACAGACACCACGTAAAGAGTGGATTGCGCGATGTGCGCACAGTGTGAATCGGATGGTCAGCCGGCCCGGGGAATCCAATCGTCAGTGCCCGATCGGGTCAGGCCCATCGGTCAGCTTGCCCTGGCCACATCCATATCGGACGTGCGGGAACGGCGCTTGCGCACGCGCGCCACGGCGGCGGGCAGGCCGAGCTTCGTCAGCTCTTTCACTTCGGCGTTGCTGGCGTTGTCCAGGTACTGCTGAACCTCTTCGTCGGGTTCGAGAAGCTTTCGGAGCCGATTCTCGACCCGCTCCATCCCCAGCGCGAACAGCATCAACAGCACTGGGAAGAGCACCACAGCGAGTCCTTGCATGACTGGCAGTAAACACGGTCCAGGTCTCAGATGGAACACAGCGGGCAATCTGGCCCGGCAATGTTGTCGGAGTGGTTCCGTATGGTGAACGAGTGCCTGTTTCCCCTGCCTCCGCCGCCGCAGGCGACGCCGATTCGGCAGCGGTCACGCCCGCCGAACCCACCGGGATCTCCGCTGCTCGAAAGCGCAAGAACCGTGCGATAGCTGCGGAAACGCGGATCGGGCTCGTCCGTCGCGCCCGCCGGATGAACCGCACCCTCGCCGACGCGTTTCCCGACGCGCACTGCGAGCTCGATTTCACCACTCCGCTGGAGTTGGCGGTGGCGACGATCCTGTCCGCCCAGTGCACCGACGTGCGGGTGAACCTCACCACACCGGCGCTGTTCGCGAAGTACCGCAGCGCCTACGACTACGCGCAGGCCAATCGGGTGGAGCTGGAGGAATTCATCCGGCCCACCGGCTTCTACCGGAACAAGACCTCCTCACTCATCGGCCTCGGCCAGTCGCTGGTCGAGAAATTCGACGGTGAATTGCCTCACACCCTGGACGAATTGGTGAAATTGCCCGGAATCGGGCGCAAGACCGCCAACGTCATCCTCGGCAACGCCTTCGATGTGCCCGGCATCACCGTCGACACCCACTTCGGCCGCCTGGTGCGCCGCTGGAAGTGGACCGACGAGGAAGATCCGGTCAAGGTCGAGCACGCGGTCGGCTCGCTGTTCGAGCGCAAGGACTGGACGATGCTCTCGCACCGGGTGATCTTCATGGGGCGGCGCGTGTGCCATGCGCGCAAACCGGCCTGTGGGGCGTGTGTGCTCGCTCCCGACTGCCCCTCGTTCGGCCTCGGTCCCACCGATCCGGCAGTGGCCGCGGCGTTGGTGAAGGGGCCCGAGCGCGAACACCTGCTGAACATGGTCGGCCTGTGAGCGAACCTTCGCCGCTGCGGCGGCCCGCGCTGCGCTGGGTGCTCGCCGCGGTGATTTTGATCGTGGCGGCGACGGTGGCGCTGTGGCCGCGCGAGGGTTCCGAGACCACGGGCCCGGTGTCGCAGACTTCGCAACAGCAGTCGGGCGTGTCGGCCCAGGAGCGAGCGGCTGCGGGGTTGGCGCCGTGCCCGGTCTCGGAAGCGCCGGGGCCGATGGCTACCGCGCCGCGCACGCCGGTGTCCGGATCAGGGCCACTCGCCGGACTCCAGCTGACCTGTCTGGCCGACGGCAAGCCTGTCGACCTGGCCGCGGCGCTGGCGGGCAAGCCCGCGCTGCTCAACCTCTGGGCCTACTGGTGTGGGCCCTGCGCCGTCGAACTTCCGCACCTGCAGGAATTCGCGCAGCGGGCGGGTTCGGCGCTCACGGTCATGACGGTGCACAGCGATCCCGACGAGGCGAAGGCGCTGTCTCGGCTGAGCGGGCTCGGCATCACCCTGCCCGGCGTCGAGGACCCGAAGGCCTCGGTGCGTGGCGCGGTCGGTGCGCCCGCGGTGTTGCCCGTTTCGGTGCTGGTGCGGGCCGACGGCACCATCGCGAGTGTGGAAGTGCGTACTTTTGCCGACGTGGCCGACATCGCGGATACGGTAGCCGCGAAGCTCGGGGTCACGGTATGACAGAGGACGTGATGGTGGCGTGCGGATCGAAGGCGATGGCGTGAACGATGTAGCGAGGCTCGACGATTCCGGCGTTCCCTCGTGGTTGCGCACCGCGATCAGATCCGGCGGCCCCGACGCCGACGACACCCTCGCCAAGTCCCGCATGCTGCGCCGGGCGATGTCCGTCACGGGCAAACCGCGCCAGGCCGCGGTGCTCGTGCTGTTCGGCGGATCGCCCGAACCCGACGAGACCGCGCCGGGTGGCCTACCCGCCGACGCCGACGTGCTGCTCACCCAGCGCGCCTCGACCATGCGCCAGCACAGCGGCCAGATCGCGTTTCCGGGCGGCGCCGCGGACCCCGGCGACGACGGCCCGATCGGCACCGCGCTACGCGAAGCCGTCGAGGAAACCGGACTCGACCCGGCCGGTGTCGCACCGTTCGCGGTGCTGCCGAAACTGTTCGTCCCGCCGTCGAAATTCGACGTCACTCCGGTGCTCGGCTACTGGCGAGCACCCAGCGAGGTTCGCGTCGTGGATCAGGGCGAAACCGAGCGTGTCGTGCGTGTGCCGCTCACCGAATTGCTCGATCCGGCACACAGATTCATGGTCCGTGGCAGTCTCGGCTACCAGAGCCCCGCGTTCCAGGTCGATGGCATGTTGGTGTGGGGACTCACCGGCGGTATCCTCGCCGGCATCATCAAATCCGCTGGGTGGGAACAAGACTGGGATCGGGGCGACGTGCGTGACCTGGAGAGCTCGCTGGCTGCGGTCGGAATGACCCTGTGAGCGAGCGGCAGATTCGTGCAGCCGCCACTCCGGTCGTGCCGGAGTCCGCTGGCGAGGTGGAAGCATGAGTGCCTCGGTGTGGCTCGATATCGCGGTGGTGCTGATCGCGCTCGTCGCGGCGTCCACCGGCTGGCGGCAGGGCGCGGTGGCTTCGGCGCTGGCGTTCTTCGGCGTCGCGCTGGGCGCGGTCGCCGGCATTCTGATCGCACCGCACATCCTCAAGCACCTCAGTGAGGGCCGCAGCCGGGTACTCGGCGGCATTCTGCTGATCGTGCTGCTGGTGATCGTGGGCGAGGTCGCGGGCATGGTGCTCGGCCGGGCCGCGCGCACCAGCATCCGTCAGCCGGTCGCGCGCAGTGTGGACAGCGTCGTCGGCGCGGTATTGCAGGCGGTGACCGTGCTGGTCGCGGCCTGGCTGCTCGCGCTCCCGCTGGCCACCGCATCCCAACCCGCGGTCGCCGCCGCGATCAACGGGTCGAAGGTGCTCGCCGACGTCAACTCGGTGGCACCGGACTGGTTGCGCAAGGTCCCCAACGAATTCTCCAAGCTGCTCGACACGTCCGGGCTGCCCGATGTGATCGGCCCGTTCGGCCGTGCTCCGATCGCCGCCGTCGAACCACCGGACCCGTCGGTCCTGGCGAGCCCGGTTGCGGCTTCGCTGCAGCAGAGCGTCCTGCGCATCCGCGGTACGGCACCCAGCTGCCAGCGGGCGCTGGAAGGTTCGGGGTTCGTCGTCGCGCCGGAACGCGTGATGACCAACGCGCACGTGGTCGCGGGAACCAACACTGTCTCGGTCGACACCTCCCAGGGCGCGCTCGATGCCACCGTGGTGCTGTTCGACCCGTCCAAGGACATCGCAGTCCTGGCCGTACCCGGCCTCGCTGCCCCCGTTCTGAACCAGGCCCCCGCGCCCGCGAACTCGGGTGACAGCGCGATCGTGCTCGGCTACCCCGGCGGCGGCCCCTACACCGCCAGCGCCGCCCGAATCCGCCAGACCCTCGACCTCACCGGCCCGACCATCCACCGCAACGGCGAGGTAGAGCGCGAGGTCTACACCGTCCGAGGCCAGGTCCGCGCAGGCAACTCCGGCGGCCCCCTGGTAGACGACGAGGGCCAACTACTCGGCGTCGTCTTCGGTGCAGCAGTAACCGACGACGACACCGGCTACGTCCTCACCCTCAACGAGGTCGCCTCCGAACTCGCCGCAGCCGCCCCCAGCACCACAGCCGTGGACACGGGAGCCTGCGTACTGAGCTGACCCACTCCCGGACCCCGCCACTGCGACGAGCCACCACCGATGTCTACATCCTGGGTCGGGCGGATGCGTAGCGACCAACGATGTTCTACATCCTGGGTCGGGTGAGCGTAGATGCGTAGCGACGATGCGCTGACAACCTCGGGTCGGGTAATCACCAGGCTGTCTCTACCCAAAGGGGCCCGCCCCGATCTGGACTGACCGGAGGGTGCGACGAAGGAGTACCCGCAGGGAGGGAAGATCGGGGCCCTCCGGGGCCCCGCTCGAGCGCGCCAGCGCTCCAAAAACACAGCCCCCACCTACCAGGACTCGGTCAAACCCCCTATGCCCTGACCCAACACAGTCACCCCCACGAGCACCAACTCAAGGCGAAACAAGGTCGTCGTGAGGCGACCCGTTCACCCCGTTCTGCTCACGCCACCGCGTGGTCAGCACCTCGTTGACCTTGCTCGGGTTCTCCTGATGCGCGTAATGCCCGGCACGAGGAATCGACACCAACGTCCGATTCGGCGATAAGGCCTCCCCACGCTGGAACGTCGCATCGAGCAGATAAGGATCCTGCTCCCCACGCAGCATCAGCACCGGGATATCGATCGGCGTACGCATCGTCGCCATGAACCGCTTACCGTCGGGCCGCCACTGACTGCGGAACGCCCACCGCTGATATTCCAGCGCACTGTGCGCGGCCCCTGGAATCCGGATGGCATGCCGCATCCGCGACGCCGTCTCGACGAATTCCGCACTCCCGGACCAGGATTCACCGACCCGATCGTGCAGCAGCCGCTCCACCTCGGCCCCGCCACGCCGGGTGAGCAGGTTCTCCGGATAGCGCGGCAGCTGATATCGCAGGAAATCGGGCAGCCAGGCGGCGCGCTGGGCCGGATCGCGCAGGACGGCGCTTTTCAGCGCGGCCGGATGCGGCGAGCTGACCAGTGCGATCGAGCGGACCAGTCGCGGATGCAGCACCGCGGTGGCCCAGCAGACCAGGCCACCCTCGGCGTGACCCACGAGCGTGGCCTCGGTGTGCCCGAGCGCCCGGATCAGTCCGGCGATGTCACCGGCGAGGGTCCAGCCGTCGTAGCCACGCGGTGGTTTGTCGGTATCGCCGTAGCCGCGCAGATCGACCGCGACGGTGCGATACCCCTTGTCGGCGAGCCCGGTCAACTGATGCCGCCACGACCACCAGAAATCGGCGAAACCGTGCAGCAGCAACACCAGGGGCGCCTCGGAGCGGTCCGTACCGTCGGCTTCGACGACGTGGAAGCGGATTCCGTTGGCGTGCACGTCCCGGTGGGTCCACGGTCCGTCGAAACGGACGCTGGAGGGATCCGGGAATGAGTTGGACGACACGCCGATCGAGCCTAGTGGGCGGGTAGGGCTGTTGCGACCGGGCCCGCCCGGCGCGTCATCGGTTGCTCGACTTCTCCAGCGACGGAGTGGTCTCACGATGGGCGAATGCGGCGGGCAGCACCTCTGCGGTCTGCTTGAGCGAGCCGATCGTCTTCTCCGGCGCGCGCACCTTGCGGACCTTGAGCCAGCCGAGCAGCGCGAGCCCCACAGTGGCCAGGACCATCAGCGCGAAAACGATCAGGAACGCGGCCCAGCGAGCCAGCCACACGTCGAGCAGTTCGGCGATGAAGAAGAAAAAGAAGAACGAGCTGAACAGCAGCACCACCAGCGCGAGGATGAAGAAGACGCTGCCGGTGAGCCCCTTCTTGATCTCGCCGGTGACCTCGGCCTTGGCCAGTGCCACCTCGGCGCGCACCAGCGTCGACATCTGCTCGGTGGCATCGCGCACGAGACTGCCGATGCTGGCCGATCCGGGCGGATTGGCGTCGGTCAACGGGATCGAGGTGACCGTCCGACCGTCATTTCCGCCTTGGGTGTAACTCACTTCGTCGACCCTTCTCCCTGTGGTAACTGGTCTGCATCGCGGCGCGCCTGGTGCACACGTCCTCGGCGCAACAGTAGCGCCGATCCGAGCAGTGATGCTGCCATCGAGGTAACCAGGACGGCGGCCTTGGCAAGATCAACAGCCTCGGTGCCGACGTCGGCGAGCGCGAGTTCCGCCACCAGAAGGCTAACGGTGAACCCGATCGCGCCGAGTACCGACAGGGCGAACATGTCGCGATACTCCAGTCCGGCTGGGCGTTTCGCCCATCCGAGCTTGATAACGACCCAGCTCACCCCGAAGATTCCGATCGTCTTGCCGAGCAACAAGCCGAGAATGATCGCCAGTGCGAGCCGGTCGGTGAACAGCGATCCGAACACCGCGCCGTTGAGTGGCACACCGGAGGCGAACAGCGCGAACACCGGTACACAGAACCCGGCCGAGATCGGTTGCACCACATGCTCGAGGTGGGTGGCGGGCGCGGTTTTCTCGCCGGGGTCCTTGCGCACCCTGGTGAGCAGCCCGAGCGCCACACCGGCCAGCGTGGGATGGATGCCCGCCTCGTGCAGCGCGTACCAGCACACCAGCGCGACCGGAATGTAGAACAGCGGCGTGTGCAGCCGGAATTTCTGCGCCAGCGCCCACATACCGCAGCAGGCGACGGCGGCGGCCAGCCACAGCAGCGACAGCGAGGCGGTGAACAGCACCGCGATGAGCACGATGGCGAGCAGATCGTCGACCACGGCCAGACTCAGCAGGAACACCCGCGCGCTGGTGGGGATCCGCGAGCCGGTCATCGCGAGGATCGCGAGCGCGAAGGCGATATCGGTGGCCACCGGAATGGCCCAGCCGTTTTCCATACCGGGCACGCCGTGGCCGACCACCAGCGCGATCACGGCCGGGGTGATCACCCCGCCCACCGCGGCGATGATCGGCAGCGCGGCCCGTTTCGGATCAGCCAGCTCGCCGACCACGAACTCGCGTTTGAGTTCGAGCCCGGCGACGAAGAAGAAGATCGCGAGCAGCCCGTCCTTGGACCAGTCGGCCAGCGTGAGGTCCAGGTGCAGCGCGGGGATGTCGAGGTGGGTGTCGATCAGCGTCTGATAGCTCGCGCCCCAGGGCGAGTTCACCCAGATCAGGGCCACCGCGGCGGCCACGAGCAGCAGTGCGCCGCCGACGGTTTCGGTGCGTAGATAGCGGTTGAGCTCGGAGCGAACGCGCGTGATCAAGGGCAAGCCTTCCGGCAGGGGTCGACGCTGCTGCGGGCGCTCATCGACTCGATGGACGACCGCATGCCGACCAGACTTCCCGGCACACCAGTTGCGGCGATCCTAACGGACCGGGCCGGTGACTTCGGGTGTCACCGGCCCGGCACCGTCAGTTGTTCGACGTGCGAATGGCCTCGAAAACGCCCGGATCGACCAGCGTCGAGGTGTCGCCGAGCTCGCGCCCCTCTGCCACGTCGCGCAGCAGCCTGCGCATGATCTTGCCGCTGCGGGTCTTGGGCAGCTCTGGCACGATGTGGATCTCGCGCGGCCGCGCGATCGGGCTGATCTCCTTGGACACCTCCGCCTTCAGCTCGGCCACGAGCCCCTCGGCCGCGGTAGCCGAACCGGTGAGGATGACGAACGCGACGATCCCCTGCCCTGTCGTCGCGTCGGTCGCGCCGACCACCGCCGCCTCGGCCACCGCCGGATGCCCGACCAGCGCGGACTCGACCTCGGCCGTGGAGATGCGATGCCCGGACACGTTCATGACGTCGTCGACCCGGCCGAGCACCCACAGGTCACCGTCGGCGTCGAGCTTGGCGCCGTCGCCGGCGAAGTACCACCCCTGCTCGGCGTAGCGCTCCCAGTAGGTGGACCGGTAGCGATCCATATCGCCCCAGATGCCGCGCAGCATCGACGGCCACGGCTTGTCGAGCACGAGGTACCCGTTGGCCTCGGTCTCCCCGAGCTGCACCGGTTTGCCCTCTTCGTCGACGACCGTCGCGGAAATGCCGGGCAGTGGGCCCATCGCGGCGCCGGGTTTGGTGGCGGTGACGCCGGGCAGTGGGGAGATCATGATGGCGCCGGTTTCGGTCTGCCACCAGGTGTCGACGATGGGAGTCTTGTTGGCGCCGAAGACTTCTCGGTACCAGCGCCAGGCTTCGGGGTTGATGGGTTCACCGACCGAGCCGAGCAGCCGCAAAGTGCTCAGGTCGTGGGCGTCGGGGATTTCGCGTCCCCATTTCATGAACGTGCGGATCAACGTCGGGGCGGTGTAGTAGATGGTGACGCCGTATTTTTCGATGATCTCGAAGTGGCGGTGTTCGTTGGGGGAGTTGGGTGTTCCTTCGTAGACGACCTGGGTGGCGCGGTTGGCGAGGGGTCCGTAGACGATGTAGCTGTGTCCGGTGACCCAGCCGATGTCGGCGGTGCACCAGTAGACGTCTTGTCCTGCTTTGTGATCGAAGACGTTGTGGTGGGTGTAGGCGGTTTGGGTGAGGTAGCCGCCGGTGGTGTGCAGGATTCCCTTGGGCTTTCCGGTGGTGCCGGAGGTGTAGAGGATGAACAGGGGATGCTCGGCGGGGAAGGCCTGCGCCTCGTGTGAAGGCGAAGCAGCAGAGACGGTTTCGTGCCACCACAGATCGCGCCCGTCGGTCCACGGCACCTCCGTACCGACCCGGCGCACCACGAGCACATGCTCCACCGACGATGGCACGTCACCCTTGGCCGACAGCGCCTCGTCGACGGCCTCCTTGAGCGGGGCGGGCTTACCACGCCGCCACTGACCGTCGGTGGTGATGATCAGCCGGGCCTGGGCATCGTCGACTCGCTGACGCAAGGCGGTGGGGGAGAATCCCGCGAACACCACCGAGTGCGTGAGCCCGAGCCGCGCGCACGCCAGCATCGACACGATCGCCTCGGGCACCATCGGCATGTAGATGGCGACGCGATCGCCGGCCTCGAGTCCGAGCTCGGTCAGATAGTTCGCCGCCCGCGAGACCTCCGCCAGCAGTTCGCGATAGGTGATGTCGCGCGAGTCGCCCGGTTCGCCCTCCCAGTGGATGGCGACTTGGTCGCCGTGCCCGTCGATGACGTGGCGGTCGACGCAGTTGTAGGCGACATTGAGCTCGCCGTCGCCGAACCAGCGCGCGACCGGTGCGTCGGTCCAGTCGAGCACCTCGGTGAAGGGCTTGTGCCAGTGCAGGCGGTTGGCCTGTTCGGCCCAGAAGCCGTCGCGGTCGGTGCGGCCTCGGTCGTAGAGCGTGGCGTCCGCGTTGGCGGCGGCGGCGAAGTCGGCACTCGGCGGAAACGAGTCCTGGTGTCCTGCAGCAGTTTCGGTCACGTCGGTTCAGCCTCACATGCCTGGTGCGGTCGGGTCGGTCGCCGGGGTGCGGTCCGGCTGTCTCGACAGTAGTCAACTGCCCGCACCGGGGTGGCCCGTTGTCGCGGCGATGTTTCACGCCGGTCAATAGGGCTAGTTCATCCGATGACTTCGCGGACAGACCGGCCGGTCGCGGGCTATCGTTTTTTAGTCAACCGTTCAGCTGATGGTTCCGATTTTTGTTCATATTTTTCTGCCGAACATGAGGGGCTCGGCAAATTTTCCTGCGTTTCCACCGAGTAACCGTATTGATACATGTCAAGTGAAAATGGCACGGATCGCTGAAAAATCGGCCGCGAGCCGCTAACCTCCGACCGTTAGCCACGGAATTGAACCGGGAGAGAGCGTTGAGATTCATCAGAGCGACCGCGCTGGTCGCGGCGGGACTGGCGGCCACAAGCCTCAGTCTCACCGCGTGCTCGTCCGACGACAGTGCTGATTCGAGCATCGTCACCACCAATGCGGGTGAACCGCAGAATCCGTTGGTGCCCAGCAACACCAACGAGAACATGGGCGGACGTATCGTCGACCGTTTGTTCGCCGGGCTGAAGTACTACGACGCCAACGGTGAAGCCCACGACGAGATGGCGGAGAAGATCGAGACGACCGATCGCAAGTCGTACAAGATCACCATCAAGCCGGACTGGAAATTCTCCGACGGCACCACGGTGACGTCCAAGTCGTTCGTCGACGCGTGGAACTACGGCGCTGCCGCCGAAAACGCGCAGCTGCAGAGCTACGCGTACAGCCCCATCGCCGGATTCGACGAAGTGAGCGCCGAGAAGTCGACGGTCAAGACGATGTCGGGTCTGAAGGTGATCGATGATCGCACCTTCTCCGTCGATCTGAAGGCGCCGTCGATCGACTTCGAGAGCGCACTCGGTTACACGCCGTTCTATCCGCTGCCCGAGGTGGCGTTCAAGGATATGAAGGCCTTCGGCGAGAAGCCGGTCAGCAATGGCCCATACACCTTGGAAACCTGGGAGCACAACGTCAAGATCGACGTGAAGCCCAACCCGGACTATCCCGGTAACCGCAAGCCCAAGAACAAGGGCATCAGTTTCGTGATGTACCAGTCCTACGACACCGCCTACGCGGATCTGCAGGCCGGTAATCTCGACGCGCTCGACACCATTCCCGACAGCGCGATCACCAGCTACAAGAACGATCTCGGCGACCGCGCGATCACCAAGCCGACCGCGCAGAACCAGCACATCGGCATCCAGACCAACGTGCCGCATTTCGCCGGTGAGGAAGGCATTCTGCGCCGCAAGGCCATCTCGATGGCCATCAACCGCCCGCAGATCGCCGACAAGATCTTCAACGGCCTGCGCAACCCGGCCAAGGACTTCACCGCCTCGACCCTGCCGGGCTTCAACGGCAACCTGCCGGGTTCGGAAGTGCTGGAATACAACCCGGACCAGGCCAAGAAGCTCTGGGAACAGGCCAACGCCATGTCGCCGTGGTCGGGTCAGTACGCCATCACCTACAACAGCGACGGCGGCCACCAGGCCTGGATCGAGGCCGTGGCCAACAGCGTGAAGAACACTCTCGGCATCGACGCGGTCGCCAACCCGATGCCGACGTTCAAGAACATCCGTGACGCGGTGACCGCCGAAACCATCGGCACCGCTTTCCGTTACGGCTGGCAGGGTGACTACCCGACGATGATGCAGTTCCTCGGTTCGCAGTACTACAGCTATTCCGAGACCAACAACGTCAACTTCAACAACCCCGAGGTCGATCGCCTCTTCGACGCCGCGCTGGCCGCGCCGTCCAATGAGGAGTCCTACAAGCTGATCGCGCAGGCTCAGACGATCATGCTGAAGGAAATGGTCGACATCCCGGTGTTCGACTATGTCGCCGCCGCGGGTATCTCCGACAAGGTCACCAAAGCCGAGCTCGGCTGGAACGGCCTGTTCGACTTCGAGAACATCGAGAAGTAGAACTCGACAGTGGGCCGAGTCACGTGAATGTGACTCGGCCCCTTTCGTTTTCTTCAGGAGAATGATGGCTTGGTACGTACTTCGGCGTCTGCTCCAGATGATCCCGGTATTCCTGGGTGCGACGCTGCTCATCTACGCGATGGTATTTCTGATTCCGGGTGACCCGATCAAGGCGCTGGCCGGTGAGAAGCAGATGACGCCCGCCGCCGAGGCGGTACTGCGCGCGCGCTATCACCTCGATCAGCCTTTCATCATGCAATATCTGCATTACTTGAAGGGGATCGTCACTTTAGACTTCGGTACCTCGTTCTCGGGCCGGCCGGTGCGTGACGAGCTCGAACGCGCGTTCCCGATCACCATCAAACTCGCGTTTCTCGCGGTGCTGATCGAAGGTTTCTTCGGCATCGTGTTCGGTTTGATCGCCGGGTTGCGCAAGGGCAAGCTGTTCGATTCCACCATGCTGATCGCAAGCCTGGTGATCATCGCGCTGCCGGTGTTCGTGGTGGGTTATCTCGCGCAATTCCTGCTCGGCGTGAAGTGGGGGATCGCCCCGGTCACCGTCACGGGTAAAGCGAGTATGAGCGAGTTGATCGTGCCCGCGTTCGTGCTCGGGTCGCTGTCGTTCGCCTATGTGCTTCGCCTGACCCGAAATTCGGTGGCGGAGAACAAATCCGCCGATTTCGTGCGCACCGCGACGGCGAAGGGGCTCGGGCGCCGTCGCGTGGTGTCGGTACACATTCTGCGCAATTCGATGATCCCGGTCGTCACCTTTCTCGGTGCCGATTTCGGCGCGCTGATGGCGGGCGCGATCGTCACCGAGGGCATCTTCAACATTCCCGGCGTCGGCGGCACCATGTACCAGGCCATCATCCGCGGCGAGCCGCCGACGGTGGTGTCGTTCGTGACGGTGCTGGTGGTGTTGTTCTTGCTCGTCAACCTCGTGATCGACCTGCTCTATGCCGCACTGGACCCGAGGATCCGCTATGCATGACAAGCAACAGCATTTCGTGGCCGCCGCCGACGAGGTGGAGGTGCTCGCCACCGACCGCGTCCAGGACGCGGGCACCCCGACCAGCATCTGGGGCGACGCGTGGCGGCGATTGCGCCGCAACCCGGTGTTCCTGGTCTCGGTGGTGTTGATCGTGTTCGTCATGCTCGTGGTGGTGTGGCCCTCGCTGTTCACCAGCCAGGATCCGCGCCAGTGCTTCGGCGAGTTCGGCATGGACGGCCCACGCGAGGGTCACCCGTTCGGTTTCGACAAGCAGGGCTGTGATGTCTTCGCGCGCACCATCTATGGCGCGCGCGCGTCGGTGACGGTCGGCATCGCATCGGCGGTGTTGTTCCTGCTCGTCGGCGGCATTCTCGGTGCGATCTCCGGCTTCTACGGCGGCCTGCTCGACACGATCGTCTCGCGCATCGCCGAAGTCTTCTACGCCATTCCGATGGTGCTGGCCGCGATCGTGCTGCTGCAGCTGTTGCGGCCCGCCGGGATCATGACGGTCGTGGCGATCCTGGTCGCCTTCACCTGGCCGCAGGCCGCGCGCATCACACGCGGCGCGGTGATCGAGGCCAAGAACAGCGAATATGTCACCGCCGCCAAGGCGTTGGGCGTGTCGCGACTCGGCACGCTGATGAAACACGTGCTGCCCAACTCGGCCAGTCCGCTGATCGTGGTCGCCACGATCTGGCTCGGCGTCTTCATCGTCACCGAGTCGACGTTGTCCTACCTCGGCGTCGGCCTGCCACCCAGCATCGTCTCGTGGGGTGCCGATATCGACCGCGCCAAGACCGAGATCCGTACCTCGCCGATCCTGTTCTATCCGGCGACCGCGCTGGCCATCACAGTGCTGAGCTTCATCATGCTCGGTGACGCGGTGCGCGACGCGCTCGATCCGAAGGAGCGCACCCGATGAACCTCGACAAGTCCGAACCCCTGCTCGAAATCCGGGACCTGGACGTCAGTTTCACCTCAGACGGCAAGGAGATCCCCGCCGTTCGTGGGGTGAATCTCACCGTCTATCCCGGCCAGACCGTTGCCATCGTCGGCGAATCCGGTTCGGGCAAGTCGACGACCGCGCACGCGATCATCGACCTGCTGCCCGGCTCCGGCAAGGTGACCGGCGGTTCGATCGTGTTCGACGGCAAGGAACTGACCGAGGCGTCGGAGAAGGAGATCGTCGCGATCCGCGGCAACGGCATCGGCCTGGTCCCACAGGACCCGATGTCGAACCTGAACCCGGTGTGGAAGATCGGCTTCCAGATCCGGGAAACCCTGGTGGCCAACGGGATCGCCAAGGGTGATCAGGCTCGCAAACGTTCGGTGGAACTGCTCGCCGAGGCGGGCATGTCCGATGCCGAACGCCGCGTGAACCAGTACCCGCACGAGTTCTCCGGCGGTATGCGTCAGCGCGCGCTCATCGCCATCGGGCTGTCGTGCAGGCCGAAACTGCTGATCGCCGACGAGCCGACCTCGGCGTTGGACGTGACGGTCCAGCGTCAGATCCTCGGCCATCTCGAACAGCTCACCACCGAGCTGGGGACTGCGGTACTGCTGATCACCCACGACCTCGGTCTCGCCGCGGAACGCGCCGAGCATCTGGTGGTGATGTATCGCGGCAAGGTGGTGGAATCCGGTCCGGCGCTGCAGATTCTGCGCGATCCGCAGCACGCGTATACGAAGAAGCTGGTGAACTCGGCGCCGTCGTTGGCGGCTTCGCGGATGTCGTCGTCGCGGCAGCGGGCCGAGGTGCGTGCGCAGGCTGTCGAGGTTGCGGGCGCGGAGAAGGCGTTGCCCGACACCGTGCTCGATGTGCGGAACCTGTCCAAGGCGTTCAAGATTCGCGGTAAGCGGCCGTGGCAGTCGGCTGATTTCGTGGCGGTCGACGATGTGAGTTTCACGGTCTGTCGTGGGACGACCACGGCGATCGTCGGTGAGTCGGGTTCCGGCAAGTCGACCATCGCGCAGATGGTGCTCGGGCTGCTCGAACCTACTTCGGGGACTGTGTCTTTCGACGGTAAGGATGTTGCGAAGCTGGATGCCAAGGGGGCGTTCGCGTTCCGGCGTCGGGTGCAGCCGATCTTCCAGAATCCGTATGGGTCGCTCGATCCGATGTACTCGATCTTCCGGACTATCGAGGAACCGTTGCGGGTGCACAAGATCGGCACGCCTTCCGAGCGGGAGGCGGTGGTGCGTGATCTGCTCGACAAGGTTTCGCTGCCGTCGTCGGTGCTGCGGCGGTATCCCAATGAGTTGTCCGGTGGGCAGCGTCAGCGGGTGGCTATTGCTCGTGCGTTGGCACTTTCGCCGGAGATGGTGGTGTGTGACGAGGCGGTGTCGGCGCTGGATGTGTTGGTTCAGGCGCAGATCCTGACGCTGCTCAACGACCTTCAGGCCGAGCTGGGGCTGACTTACCTGTTCATCACTCATGACCTGGCTGTTGTTCGGCAGATCGCGGACAATGTGCTGGTTATGCGGGAGGGGAAGGTGGTGGAGTCCGCCACGACCGACGAGGTGTTCGCGTCTCCTCGCGAGGACTACACGCGGGCGTTGCTCGAGGCGATTCCTGGGCGGGAGTTGTTGACGGGGTAGGGGTGGTGTGGGTGGCTGTTCGGGGCTGTGTGGCAAGGGACCGGGGCTGTGCGGCAGGTGCTCGGGGGGTTGGGTAGTCCCAAACGGGTTGTGTCGCACAGCTCGGGGGTTTGGTGGTCCCGGTCGGGTTGTGTCGCATAGCGCCGGGGATTGAGTGGTTCCGGGTCGGGTTGGGTTGGGTTGGTACGGCAGGGCTACGGGGTGTGGGTAGTCCGTGTGGTTTGGGGCTGTGTTTATTGGAGCGCTGGCGCGCTCGAGCGCGGCCCCTGAGGGGCCGCGAGTTAGCCGCCGTTGCTCGCGCTTCGCGCATGCGCATCGG
>NZ_JBHYRN010000045.1:0-30238 GCF_042749305.1 Nocardia sp. NPDC058705
ACCCGGAAGCTAAGGCCACCTGCGCCGATGGTACTGCACTCGACAGGGTGTGGGAGAGTAGGACACTGCCGGAACATCATTGCGAAAGGCCCCCAACCATTGGTTGGGGGCCTTTTTGCGTTCCCGGGGCCTTCCCATAGAGTGCTGGGGTGCGCCTCGTCATTGCTCGTTGCCAGGTCGACTATGTCGGTCGACTGACCGCCCACCTCCCGATGGCTCGACGGCTGTTGCTGATCAAGGCCGACGGGTCGGTGCTCGTGCACTCCGACGGTGGCTCGTACAAGCCGCTGAACTGGATGAGTCCGCCGTGCTGGCTGGAGGAGCGCGATATCGCGACTCTGGAACCGCCCGCGGAGCTCCCCAAGGGTGTTCGGCCGTTGCGGGAGGGGCAGAAGGCTCAGCCGAACGAGATCAAGGCGCTGTGGGTGGTGACCAACAAGGCCGGCGAGGAACTGCGGATCTCCATCGAGGAGTTCGAGCACGATTCCTCGCACGAGCTCGGCATCGACCCCGGCCTGGTGAAGGACGGCGTCGAAGCACATCTGCAGGAACTGCTCGCCGAGCACGTGACGAAGCTCGGGGAGGGGTACACCCTGGTCCGGCGCGAGTACATGACCGCGATCGGCCCAGTGGACCTGCTGTGCCGTGACGCCGACGGCGCCTCGGTGGCGGTGGAGATCAAGCGCCGCGGTGACATCGACGGCGTCGAGCAGCTCACCCGCTATCTCGAGCTGCTCAATCGCGATCCGCTGCTGGCCCCGGTGGCCGGGGTGTTCGCGGCGCAGCAGATCAAGCCGCAGGCGAGGACGCTGGCCGAGGACCGTGGAATCCGCTGCCTCACGCTCGATTACGACGAGCTACGTGGCACGGAGAGCAACGTTTTCCGCCTCTTCTAGGAGGAAGTCGGATGCCGCGACGTAAACCACGCACCGGGCGTCCTACGGGGCCCGCACCGCTCGGTGACGTGTACGGCCGCACCGAGGACGGTCCGGGCGACGAAACCTACATCGTGCGAACGGTTCCCGGCGCCCGCGCGGTGAAGACCTATCGGTGTCCGGGCTGTGACCACGAGATCGCGGTCGGCGTCGCCCATATCGTCGCCTGGGCCGCCGAGGGCGGTGAGGACGACCGCAGACACTGGCACCAGGGTTGCTGGAACGGCAGGCGCACCCGGGGCATCACCCGCCGCTGGTCCTGACGCACAGTCGACCTGGACATCACGAAAACCGAAGGCCGCCTCGATGATTCGAGGCGGCCTTCGGTTCTTTCGTAGTGAATGTCGTTACGTGTCCGACAGACGTGCTAGTTGACGTCGGCGCTCTCGCGGTCCTCGTCGACGATGTCCTCGTCGGCGACCTCCGGGATGGCCTTGTTCTGACGCGAGCTCGACACCGACTTGTTGCCGTTGTTGCTGATCGACTTGCGCTCCGGGGTGCCGTCGAGCAGTTCGCTCTCGCGGTTGACCGCGGCGAGCATGGCGGGCACGGAATCGAGCTGACCACGGATACCGAGCAGCTGGGCCAGGACCCGGCCGCGCAGCACGCGCATCTCCTCGGCCAGTTCCTTCGCGTGCGCGATCTTGCGCTCGGAGGTCTGGGTGGCGGAGCTGATCAGGCGGTTGGACTCGTCGGTCGCGTCCTTGATCCGCTGGGCGGCCTCGGCGCGACTGGTGGCCTCGAGCTCCTCCATGGCACGGGTCAGCTTGGTACGCCGATCGTTCATGGTGGCCTCGAAGTCCTGCTGGGTGGCCTTGCGCTTGGCTTCGGCCTCCTTGCCCAGACGTTCGACATCGGCTTGGGCGGCTTCGATGATCTTGGCGGACTCGGTGCGCGCGTTCGCGAGGGTCTGCTCGAACTCGATCTCGAGCGCCTCGCGCTTCTCCTTGGTCTCCGCGAGCAGCGACTCGTACTTGCCACGCATCTCGGTGGCCTGCTGCTCGGCGATCGACACCATCTCGGCGGCCTCGGCCTGCGCGAGCGCGCGGACCTCGGACGCTTCGTCCGAGGCGAGGCGCAGCATGCGCGAGATGCGGTCGGACATGCCTTCGGCGGTGGTCGGCGGCACGGAAAGCCGGTCGACCTCCTTGCGGAGCTCGTCGATCTCGTCACGCGCATCTTCCAGCTGGCTGGCGAGATTGCGGGCCTGCGCTGCGGCAGCGTCCCGGTCGGTGGCGGTGACGCGGAGCTCAGCGTCGAAGCGGTCGAAGTAGTTGCGCACCTCGTCTTGCGCATAACCCTTGCGCACAACGGTGAAGGGCAGTGCAACGAAGCGATTGCGATCGGACTCAGGTGACGACATGGCACACAAAATACAGCCTCGAGCGAGCCTATGGAGACTCGACCGTGAATGTGATCGCGCCGAGATAAACCGACCGTACCGGTGTACTAGTGCGTAACATCCGGGTTCGGCTCGACGAGCTCGACCAGCACACCGCCAGCATCCTTCGGATGGATGAAGTTGATGCGGGAATCGGCCGTTCCGTGCCGGGGTGCTTCGTACAGCAAACGCACACCGCGTCCGCGCAGGAAGTCCGAAACCGCCTCGATATCGGTGACCCGGTAGGCCAGCTGCTGCAGTCCGGGGCCGCTACGGTCGATGAACTTGGCGATGGTCGACTCCGGGGTGAGCGGGGCGAGCAACTGCAGGGCGGTCGCGCGGTCGGCGGCGGCGGGGCACGACAGCATGGCCTCCATGACGCCCTGTGCCTCGTTCACCTCGCGGTGGGTCTCGACCATGCCGAGATTGTCGGTGTACCAGGCCACGGCGGTGTCGAGGTCGGGCACGGCGATGCCCACGTGGTCGATGGCGATGACGTAGTCGGCGGGGATGAAATTCTCGTTGGTCACCCCACGAAGCTAGCGCGTACCTGTGACCGGTTACCGTGGAGGTCAACTCCTGAACGCGTGCGGCGTCCCCGCTGTGTCCGGCGAGGTTCGACTCAATGAATGCGAGGCTTTCGTGACCACTTCTGTCATCGTGTCCGGTGCGCGTACCCCGGTCGGTCGGTTGCTCGGCGGTCTGAAGGGCTTCAAGGCCTCGGATCTTGCCGGTGTGGCGATCAAGGCGGCCCTCGAGAAGGGCGGCGTCGCGCCCGAGGCGGTCGACTACGTGATCCTCGGTCAGGTGCTGCAGGCCGGTGCGGGACAGCTGCCCGCGCGTCAGGCCGCCATCGCCGCGGGCATCCCGATGGATGTGCCGTCGATCCTGATCAACAAGGTCTGTCTGTCGGGCATCAACGCGATCGCGTTGGCCGATCAGCTGATTCGCGCCGGTGAGCACGAGATCATCGTGGCCGGTGGCATGGAGTCGATGAGCCAGACCCCGCACCTGCTGCCCAAGAGCCGCGAGGGTTTCAAGTACGGCGACACCACCCTCGTCGACCACATGGCCTACGACGGCCTGCACGACGTGATCACCGACCAGGCCATGGGCCTGCTCACCGAGGACCGCAACGACCTGGACAAGGTGAGCCGCGAGGAGCAGGACGCGCTGGCCGCGGCCTCGCACCAGCGCGCCGCCGCCGCGTGGAAGAACGGGCTGTTCGAAGACGAGGTCGTGCCGGTCGCCGTGCCGCAGCGCAAGGGTGACCCGGTCTACGTGACCGAGGACGAGGGCATTCGGGCCGACACCACCGTCGAGTCGCTGGGCAAGCTGCGTCCGGCCTTCCGCAAGGACGGCACGGTCACCGCGGGTACCGCCTCGCAGATTTCCGATGGTGCCGCTGCGGTGATCGTGATGAGCAAGGCCAAGGCAGAAGAGCTGGGGCTGGAGTGGATCGCTGAGATCGGTGCTGCGGGTCAGGTTGCTGGGCCGGATTCGACGCTGCAGGATCAGCCGGCCAATGCCATCCTCGCCGCGTGTGCGAAGGAGGGCATTACGCCTGCCGATTTGGACCTGATCGAGATCAACGAGGCGTTCGCGGCTGTCGGTGTGGCTTCGACTCGCAAGCTCGGGTACGACCCGGAGAAGGTCAATGTCAACGGTGGCGCGATCGCGATCGGGCATCCGCTCGGGATGTCCGGTGCTCGCATTCTGCTGCACCTGGCGCTGGAGTTGAAGCGTCGCGGTGGTGGCGTGGGTGCGGCGGCGCTGTGTGGTGGTGGCGGTCAGGGTGACGCGCTGATCATCCGCGTGCCTGCCTGATTTTTCGCAGACCACGAAGGCCCTGGTACTCCTCGTGAGGACCAGGGCCTTTGGTGTGGGCTATCCAACTACGTGGTGTCGTAGATCATGCTGCAGAATGGTGGGCATGGGTTTCTTCGATTTGCGGTCTACGGCCAGTCGGTTTCGGTTCTTCGCGGTGCTCGAGGCGCTGTCTTGGGTGGGGTTGCTGACCGGTATGGCGTTCAAGTACCTGCCGGCCGAGGGTAATGAGATCGGGGTGAAGATCTTCGGGCCGGTGCACGGTGGGATCTTCGTGCTGTTCGTGATCTCGGCGTTGCTGGCCTCGCGGGAGCTGAACTGGAACTGGAAGACCACGGTGTTGGCGCTGGCGTCGAGCATTCCGCCGCTGTTCACCGTGATCTTCGAGGTCTGGGCGGTGCGCACCGGTCAGCTGGGTGAGCTCAGTGCCGACGCGAGCAAGGGCGCCGCGGCAGCCTCGCCGACGGCTTCGTGACAAACTGGGAAGCGTGACTCGACCCGCTGCCCGTCGTCCTTCGCCCGTCGCTGCCGCCGCCATGTCCGGCGCGGTGGATCTGTCCGCGCTGAAGCAGCCGCCGCCCGCCGCGACCGGCGGCGCCGCTGCTCCCGGCGCGGGGAACCACACAGTCACCGAGGCGGATTTCGAAGCCAAAGTGATCCGGCGCTCGACGCAGGTGCCCGTGGTGGTCGCGCTGTTCTCGCAGCGCAGCGCGGGCAGCGTCGAGCTGGTTCGGACGCTGGAACGGTTCAACGCCGAAGACCGCGGTGTCTGGGATCTGGCCGTGATCGAGGCCGAAGCGAATATGAACATCGTCCAGGCGCTGCGCGTGCAGGGGATTCCGACGGTGATCGCGGTGGCCGGTGGGCAGCCGCTTGCCGATTTCGAAGGCGCCCAGCCCGATCCGCAGGTGCGCCAGTGGCTCGACGCGGTGATGGACGCGACCGCGGGCAAGCTCGAGGGTGACCCGGGTGCGGCCCCCGTCGAACCCGAGGTCGAGGACCCGCGCTTCGTCGACGCCGAGGACAAGCTGTCCGAAGGTGACTTCGCCGGCGCCGAGGCGGCCTACGAGGCGATCATCGCCGAGGAACCGGGCAACGAGGAAGCCAAGGCGGCCCTGCGCCAGCTGCGCTTCCTGACCAGGGCCCAGCTGCTCGACCCGGCCGTCGTGGCCACCGCCGACGCGGACCCGGCGAACCTGGACGCCGCGCTCGACGCCGCCGACATCGAGATGTTCGAGCAGCGTCCCGAGGCGGCGTTCGACCGGATCATCGCCGTCATCAAGCGCACCGCGGGCGACGACCGCACCAAGGCCCGCACTCGCCTGCTCGAGCTGTTCGAGCTGTTCGACCCGGCCGAGCCCTTCGTGATCGCGGCCCGCCGCAAGCTCGCCGCCGCGCTGTACTGATATCGACATCGAAGCCGCTCCCGCAGCAAGATCGTGGGGGCGGCTTCGATGTTTCCAGGCGCGAGACCGTTCGAACCGAGGCGATCGGCGCGGGGCTTGCCGTGCGGCCACGGATAAGGCCTGACGCGCGTCCGGCGGTTGCGGCACGAAGAAGGGCCGACACGCGCGCGCCGATAAGGATGTCCCGCCCGTAGCTGAGCGACGCGTCGGGGAAGGGATCAGTGGTTCGAGGACAGCCAGAGTGCGCTGTGGGGAGCCAGTGTGACGGTGGCCGAGGCGGGGTGGCCGTGGCTGGGGGTGTCGGTGGCGGTGACGGCGCCGAGGTTGCCGATGCCCGAACCGGCGTATTCGGAGGCGTCGGTGTTGAGGATCTCGGTCCAGGAACCGGTGTGGGGCAGGCCGATTCGGTAGTTCTCTCGGGTGGAGCCGGAGAAGTTGAACACGCAGGCCACCGCGCTGCCATCGCTGCCCCAGCGCAGGAAGGCGAAGACGTTGGCGGTGCTGTCGTCGGCTTCGATCCAGGAGTGCCCGCCGGGGGTGGCGTCCTGGGTCCACAGGGCGGGGTGGGCGGTGTAGGTGCGGTTGAGGTCGGCAACCATTGTTGAAATGCCCTGGTGGAGTGGGTTTTCCAGTTCCTGCCAGTCGAGGCCGCGGTCGTTGTCCCACTCGCGGAACTGGCCGAACTCCTGGCCCATGAACAGCAGTTGCTTGCCGGGGTGGGCCCACATGTAGGCCAGCAGGGCGCGCACGCCGCTCGCCTTGGCGAAGTCGTCGCCGGGCATGCGCGTCCACAGGGTGCCTTTGCCGTGCACGACCTCGTCGTGGCTGATCGGCAGGACGTAGTTCTCGCTCCACGCGTAGACCAGGGAGAAGGTCATCTCGTTGTGGTGCCAGCTGCGGTGGATGGGGTCGCGGCCCAGGTAGCCGAGGGTGTCGTGCATCCAGCCCATGTTCCACTTCATGGTGAAACCGAGGCCGCCGACGTCGGTGCCGCGAGTGACGCCGGGCCAGGTGGTCGACTCCTCGGCGATGGTGACCACGCCGGGATGGGCGCCGTGCACGGTGTCGTTGAGTTCCTGTAGGAAATCAACCGCTTCCAGGTTCTCCCGGCCACCGTAGATGTTCGGCTCCCAGCCGCCTTCGGGGCGGGAGTAGTCCAGGTACAGCATCGAGGCCACGGCGTCGACGCGCAGGCCGTCGATGTGGAATTCTTCGATCCAGAAGGCGGCGTTGGCGACCAGGAAGTTACGGACCTCGTTGCGTCCGAAGTCGAAAACGTAAGTGCCCCAGTCGAGTTGCTCGCCGCGGCGCGGGTCGGGATGTTCGTAGAGCGGGGTGCCGTCGAAGCGGGCCAGCGCCCATTCGTCGCGGGGGAAGTGCGCGGGAACCCAGTCGAGCAGTACGCCGATGCCTGCGTTGTGTAGGTGGTCGACGAAGTACCGGAAGTCGTCGGGGCTGCCGAAACGCGAGGTGGGGGCGTAGTACGAGGTGACCTGGTAACCCCACGATCCACCGAACGGATGCTCGGCGACGGGCAGCAGTTCGACGTGGGTGAACCCGGTCTGCTTGACGTAATCGGCGAGCTGGTGGGTCAATTCGCGGTAGTCGAGGCCGGGGCGCCACGACCCGAGGTGGATTTCGTAGGCGCTCATGGGGGAGCGGACCGCGTCGGTCTTCGCGCGCCGGTCGAGCCAGGCGCTGTCGGTCCACACATGGTCGGAGCGGGACACCACCGAGGCGGTGGCGGGCGGGACCTCGGCCGAAAAGGCAAGGGGGTCGGCGTGATCGACGACACGACCGTCGGCGCCGTGGATGCGGTACTTGTAGCGCGTGCCCGGCCCGACGCCCGGCACGAACACCTCCCACACCCCGGAACTGCCCAGCGCGCGCATCGGTGCCGAGGTGCCACTCCAGTGATCGAAATCACCGAACACGGTGACACCGCGGGCATTCGGGGCCCACACGGCGAAGGAGGTGCCGTCGACCTCGCCGTCGAGGGTGGTGTAGTGGCGGGGGTGGGCGCCGAGTACTTCCCAGAGGCGGGTGTGTCGACCCTCGCCGATGAGGTGTAGGTCGAATTCGCCGACGGTGGGCAGGAAGCGGTAGCCGTCGGCGGAGATCACGGTCTGGCCGCCGGGGTATTCGGTGCGGATGCGGTAGTCGTCGATCTGCGGGTAGGGCAGTACCGCATCGAAGATGCCGTGTCCCAACGACTTCAGTCGGTGCTCGGCGTCGCCGACCAGTACCGTGACGGTGTCGGCGTGCGGGCGCATGACGCGGACCGCGGTGCCGTCGGCGTGGGTGTGCGCGCCCAGGACGGTGTGCGGGTCGGGGTGGGTGCCCGCGGCCAGCAGCAGCAGATCGCGACGTTTCATCAGAAGGTCTCGCGGTAGGCCAGCGGTGCGCGGACGGCGGCCGGGACGTTCGGCAACGACAAGATGTGCGCGACTGCCCGTGTGGGGTCCAGGCGCACGAAATTCTGCTGGCCCCAGTGGTATTCCTCACCGCTGACCTCGTCGAAGACCACCGGATGGTCGTGCCACTCGCGGCCGATCGCGGGCAGATCCAGCGAAATATGGCCCTGCTCAGCGGCATACGGGTTCAGGTTCACAATGACCAGGACGGCGTCGCCGGTGGTCGGATCGACCTTGGAGAAGGCGATCAGCGCGTCGTTGTCGATGTGGTGGAAGTGGATGCACCGCAACTGTTGCAGCGCAGGGTGATTGCGGCGGATCTCGTTGAGGCGGGTGAGCCACGGTTCCAGCGATTCGCCGCGTGCCAGGGCGCCGGCGAAATCACGGGGACGCAGTTCGTACTTCTCCGAGTCGAGGTATTCCTCGCTGCCCTCGCGGACCGCCTCGTGTTCGAACAGCTCGAAACCGGAGTAGACGCCCCAGGTGGGCGCCATGGTGGCGGCGAGGGCGGCGCGGATGGCGAACATGCCGGGGCCGCCGTGCTGCAGGCTCTCATGGAGGATGTCCGGGGTGTTCACGAACAGGTTCGGTCTGGCCTCGTCGGCCTTGGCGGCGATCTCGTAGCCGAACTCGGTGAGTTCCCACTTGTGCACGCGCCAGGTGAAATACGTGTACGACTGGCTGAAGCCGCGCCGCGCCAGGCCGTAGAGGCGGGCCGGGCGGGTGAAGGCCTCGGACAGGAAGATCACGTCGGGATCGGTGCGGCGCAACTCGGTGATCAGCCACTCCCAGAAATCGGCGGGCTTGGTGTGCGGGTTGTCCACGCGGAAGATGGTGACGCCCAAGGAGATCCAGTGCCGGACCACGCGCAGGACCTCGGCGTAGATGCCGTCGGGGTCGTTGTCGAAGTTGACCGGGTAGATGTCCTGGTACTTCTTCGGCGGGTTCTCGGCGTAGGCGATGGTGCCGTCGGGCAGGGTGGTGAACCACTCCGGGTGGGCGGCGACCCAGGGGTGGTCGGGGGCGCACTGCAGGGCCAGGTCGATGGCGACGTCGAGGCCGAGAGCCGTTGCCTCGGCGACGAATTCGGTGAAATCCTGTTCCGTGCCCAGTAGTGGGTTCACGGCATCGTGGCCGCCGTCCGCCGAACCGATGGCCCACGGGGAGCCGACATCGCCGGGTTCGGTGGTGAGAGTGTTGTTGCGGCCCTTGCGATTCACCGCGCCGACCGGATGGATCGGGGGGAGATAGACGACGTCGAAACCCATGCCCGCGATCCGGGGGAGTTCGCGGGCGGCGGTGGCGAAGGTGCCGTGGACGGGCGCGCCGTCGGCGTCGCGGCCGCCGGTGGAGCGGGGGAAGAATTCGTACCAGGAACCGACCAGGGCGCGGCGGCGTTCGACCAGGACCGAGAACTGGGTGCCACGGGTGACCATCTCGCGCAGCGGGGTGGCGCGCAGGATCTCGGCGACCTCCTCGGAGAACGCGGGGGCTACGCGGGCCGGGAGTTGTTCGTCGCTACGCAGGGCGGTGGCGGCGGCGCGCAGGCGTTCGAACTGCTTCTTCGGAACGGCCTGGGCGGCGCGTTCGAACAGGAGGGCGCCGGTCTCGAGGTCGTTGGCGAGGTCGGTGGCGGTTTGGCCGACGGACAGTTTCGCTTCGACCGCGCTTCGCCAGGTGGCGATGGGGTCGCTCCAACCTTCGATGCGGTAGGTCCACACACCGGGGATATGGGGGGTGAAGATCGCGTTGAAGACGTCGGGCTGATAGTCGGGCGACATCCGGATGCGGGTGATCCGGGAGGAACCGGGGGCGCGGACCGCCAGGGTGGCAGCTACCGCGTCGTGGCCCTCGCGCCACACGACGGCACGGACGGGGAACACCTCGCCGACTGCGGCTTTGGCCGGGCGGCCGCCGGGGATGGACGGGGCGATGTCATCGATAGCAATCCGGCCGGTCACTCGGCCAACTTACCCGCCTCCCCGCGTATTTTGCGTGCCGTCCGGTAGCTCGACGGCATGTTTTCGGTCTTGCGTCAGGTGCGTGTGGAGGACGAGGTGGTGGGGGCGTGACCCATGTTCTCCCGTGATCAGTGGGTTGCGGAGCCGCGTAGGCCCGTTATCAGGCGGTTGAGGGCGGCGATGGTGTCGGGCAGGGCGTTGGGGTCGGTGGTGGTGGCCAGCCAGAGCGCGGCTTCGTTCATCGCACCGGAGAGCAGTTGGGTGAGGGGGGCGACCGGTTGTCGGGGGAGTACGCCGGTGTCGACGAGGGATTGCAGGGCTTCGTGGAGGTGGCGGGCCGAATTGGCTTCGTCCATGGCGCGCCACTCGTGCCAGCCGAGGACGGCGGGGCCGTCGATCAGCAGGATCCGCTGGATCAGGGGATCGGCGCAGGCGCGCAGGAAGGCGGTGCAGCCGGTGGTGAGCTGGGTCCATGGGTCAGGTTCTGTGTCCGCGGCGGCGGCCACCTGCGCGCCGACCTCCTCCTGTACCTCGGTCAGGACAGCGCGGAACAGGTCGGTCTTGCTGTCGAAGTGGTGGTACAGCGCGCCCTTGGTGACCCCGGCCGCTGTCACGATCTCCGATAACCCAACGGCGGCATAGCCTTTCGCGGCGAACAGGGTCCGTGTCTCGTGCAGCAGGACCCGCCGCGTTTCCTCGCGCTGCCGTGTCCGCGCCGTCTCTGTCATCGCCGTCCTCCCCATTGACCTACCGCTGGTATGTGAACTATCGTACGATACATACCATCGGTATGTGAAAGGTGAAAAGCATGAAACTCAGCAGCTTCTACCCCGTACTCGCCACCACCCGAATCGCGGAATCGCGCGACTTCTACACGAGCTGGTTCGGCTTCGAGATCGTCTTCGAGGCGGATTGGTACGTGAGCCTGCGACGGCCGGGCGCCGACGGCGAGCCGGCCTATGAACTGGCACTGCTCGACCCCACGCACCCCACGATCCCGACCGGCTTCGGCAAACCGGTCCAGGGCCTCGTGCTCAACTTCGAGGTCGACGATGTCGACGCCGAGTGGGATCGACTCGTGAAATCCGGCGGCCTGCACCCCGAACTCGACCTGCGCACCGAGGACTTCGGCCAGCGCCACTTCATCCTCGCCGACCCCGCCGGCGTCCTGATCGACGTGATCACGGAAGTCCCACCCAGCCCCGAGTTCGCCGCCTATTCCGCCTCCCCGAGTATTCAGCGGGTCTCCCGGTAGCTCGACCGTTGGCAGTCGGGCCCGCGTCGGGTATGGGTCGGCTGGGAGGTTCTTGGGGAGTTACCCATGTTCATGCGTGATCAGCGGGTTTCGGCTCATGATGGCCGGGCCGCCCTGGGCCGACCGGGGTACTCTCTGGCGGGTGAAGGCACTTCGTCGGTTCACTGTCCGTGCTCATCTGCCGGAGCGGCTCGCCGCGCTGGGTGAGTTGTCGACCAATCTGCGGTGGTCCTGGCACGGCCCGACGCAGGATCTGTTCGCTGACCTCGACCCGGAGTTGTGGCGCGAGGTCGGTCAGGATCCGGTGCGGATGCTGGGGGAGGTGCCTGCCGAGCGGCTCGACGAGCTCGCCGCCGACTCCGAGTACCTCGCGCGCGTCGACGGGGCCGCCGCCGGTTTGCAGGATTATCTGACCCGGCCGCGCTGGTTCCAGGAGCAGACCGGCACCGATATCGCGGGAATCGCGTACTTCTCGATGGAGTTCGGGGTCACCGAGGTGCTGCCGAACTATTCGGGTGGTCTCGGCATTCTCGCCGGTGATCATCTCAAGGCCGCCTCGGATCTGGGTTTGCCGCTGATCGGCGTCGGGCTGCTGTATCGCTCGGGGTATTTCCGGCAGTCGCTGTCGGCCGACGGCTGGCAGATGGAGCACTACCCGGCGCTCGACCCGCAGGGTCTGCCGCTGCGGCTGCTCACCAGTGACGGGTCGCCGGTGCTCATCCACGTCGGCATGCCGGAAGGGCGGGTGCTGCGCGCGCGAGTGTGGATCGCGCAGGTGGGCCGAATTCCGTTGCTGCTGCTCGATTCCGATATCGCCGAGAACGATCCCGAGCTGCGCGCCGTCACCGACCGGCTCTACGGCGGCGACCAGGATCACCGCATCAAGCAGGAGATCCTGGCGGGCATCGGCGGGGTTCGCGCGGTGCGCGCCTACACCCGTGCCAACGGCCTGCCCGATCCCGATGTCTTCCACATGAACGAGGGCCACGCGGGCTTCCTCGGCGTCGAGCGCATGCGTGAATTCATTGCGGGCGGACTGGATTTCGAGACCGCACTCGCCGCGGTGCGGGCCGGTACCGTCTTCACCACGCACACCCCGGTCCCCGCAGGCATCGACCGGTTCCCGATGTCGTTGGTGCGCAGGTACTTCGGTGGTTCGCACGGTGAGTCCGAATCCGCCTTGCTGCCAGGGCTTTCCGTCGACCGCATTCTGGCGTTCGGCCGGGAGGGTGACCCCTCGGTGTTCAATATGGCGCACATGGGGCTGCGAATGGCTCAGCGCGCCAACGGTGTATCGAAGTTGCACGGCGAAGTGAGCCGGGAGATGTTCGCGGCGCTGTGGCCGGGATTCGACGCGGCCGAGGTGCCGATCGGGTCGGTCACCAACGGCGTGCACGCCCCGACCTGGGCCGCGCGGGAATGGATCGACAAGGCGCGTGAGCTCGTCGGCCCGGAACTGGTCGAGGAGGCGCGGGGCTGGGAGAAGCTCAGCAACGTCGACCTCGGACAGCTGTGGTCGACGCGAAACACGTTGCGCGGCGTGCTGATCGACGAAGTGCGGCGCAGGCTGCGCGATTCCTGGCGACAGCGCGGCGCCGCCGACGCCGAACTCGGCTGGATCGACGACGTCTTCGATCCGAACGTGCTCACCATCGGTTTCGCTCGCCGCGTCCCCACCTACAAGCGGCTCACTCTCATGCTGCGCGACCCCGAACGTCTGCGCGCACTGCTGCTCGACCCCGAACGTCCGGTGCAGCTGGTGGTCGCGGGCAAGAGCCACCCCGCCGACGACGGCGGCAAGGCGCTGATCCAGCAGGTCGTGCGGTTCGCCGACGATCCCGAGGTGCGTCATCGCATCGTCTTCCTGCCCGACTACGACATGTCGATGGCCCGCTACCTGTACTGGGGTTGCGATGTGTGGCTGAACAATCCGCTGCGCCCGCTCGAGGCGTGCGGTACCTCGGGGATGAAGTCCGCGCTCAACGGTGGCCTCAATCTGTCCATCCGCGACGGCTGGTGGGACGAGATGTTCGACGGCGAGAACGGCTGGGCCATCCCCACCGCCGACGGCGTCCGCGACGAGACTCGCCGCGACGACCTCGAGGCCTCGGCGCTCTACGAACTCGTCGAACGCACCGTCGCGCCCCGCTTCTACGACCGTGACGCCGCCGACGTGCCGGTGCGCTGGACCGAGATGGTGCGCCACACCCTGCAGACCACCAGCCCCAAAGTTCTGGCCTCGCGGATGGTGCGCGACTACGCCGAGAAGTACTACGGGCCCGCCGCCGCCGCGTTCGGTCGCGCCGCCGCCGACAAATTCGCGGGCGCCACGGAGGTCGCCGAGTACCGCAGGCGCATCGACGCCGCGTGGCCGTCGGTGCGGATCGCGCAGGTGGACAGCTCCGGCCTGCCCGACACCCCGGTGATCGGCGCGGAACTGGCACTGCACGCGCGGATCGATCTCGGTGGGCTCGCCCCGTCGGACGTGGTGGTGCAGGCGGTGCTCGGCCGGGTCTCGCCGACCGACGACCTGTCCGACACCACCACCGTCGAGATGAGTCACACCGGCTCCGACGACGGCGTCGAGCTGTATTCGATCCAGGCACCGGTACCGCTGTCAGGGGCAGTCGGCTACACGGTTCGGGTGCTGCCGCACAACGAATTGCTCGCCTCTGACGCCGAACTGGGGTTGGTGGCCGTCGCGGGCGCGTAACGGTACACGTGACACGTGTGCCGGGTTATTGGGTCGAGTGAACTTTCCGCTACCGTTCCGGGGCAATCTTTCTTCTTGAATCCCGGACTGGAGAGTCATGGCCAGCGATGTCGTCACCCGCGCCCGAGGGCGCATCGACGGATACTTCGGTGTCTCGTCGAGTGGGTCCACCTTCAAGCGCGAGGCGATGGCGGGCACGGTCACGTTCCTGGCGATGTCGTATGTGCTGGCGGTGAACCCGTCGATCCTCGGCGACGAGGGCGCCCTCGGCGACAAGGGCATCCCGATGCAGGCGGTGTTCACCGCCACCGCCGTCGCCGCGGTGTTCGGCACGCTCGTCATGGGCCTGTGGGCCAACTATCCGATCGCGCTCGCGCCGGGCATGGGCCTCAACGCGTTCTTCGCGTACACGGTGGTGCTCAGCATGGGTATCCCGTGGCAGGTTGCCCTGTCGGGGACGTTGCTCTCGGGCATCATCTTCTTCATTCTGGCGATCACGAAGGTCCGCGAGCGGATCCTCAACGCGATCCCGTTGCAGATGAAATTCGCGGTCGGCGCGGGTATCGGTTTGTTCGTGGCGTTCCTCGGGTTGAAGAACGCGGGCATCGTCGTCAACAGTGACGCGACGCTGGTCACCCTCGGTGATTTCCACAAGGGCACCACGCTGCTGGCCATGTTCGGCCTGATCCTGACCGTGATCTTCCTGGTGATCGGCTGGCACGGCGCGGTGCTCTACGGCATCGTCGCCACCACGATCGTGGGCATGGTGACCGGTCTGGTCGGGTTGCCTGACGGGATCGCCGCGATGCCGGAGGGCCTCGACCAGACCTTCGGCCAGGCGATCATCCACCTGCCGGACGCGTTCACCGGACAGATGATCGTCGTGGTGCTGACCATGCTGTTCGTCGACTTCTTCGACGCCTCCGGCACGCTGATCGGCGTCGCCAATCAGGCCGGTCTGCTGAACAAGGACGGCACGCTGCCCCGCGCGGCGAGCGCGATGGCCGCCGACTCGGTGGGCACGACCGCTGGCGCGATCATCGGCACCTCGACCACCACGGCCTATGTCGAATCGACGGCGGGTGTGTCGGCGGGTGGTCGAACGGGATTGACGGCGGTCACCACGGCGGGCTGGTTCCTGATCGCGATGTTCTGCTATCCGATCTTCGCTGTCGTCGCTGGATCGGCGGAGATCACCTCGGCCGCGTTGATCGTGGTCGGCATTCTGATGGCGCGTTCGCTGGGTGATATCGACTGGCAGAAGTACGAATACTCGATACCGGCGTTCATCACCGTCATCATGATGCCGCTGACGTATTCGATCGCCAACGGCCTGGCCATGGGCATGATCTTCTATCCGATCGTCATGGTCGCCAGGGGTCGCGTCAAGGAAGTGCATCCGGCCATGTGGGCGTTGATGGTGCTGTTCCTCGCGTACTTCTTCTTCCTGGTCGAATAGACATTCTCGGCATAGGTATGTCTATACTCAGCCTAGGCTTACCTAATAAGAGGAGATCTACCCATGAAGCGCTCGTTCGTTGCCGCGTCGATGGCGGTTGCCACCATCTTCGCGCCGATCACCGCCGCTGTCGTCGCCACCGCGCCCGCCGCGATCGCCGCCCCGGCCACGCCGTCGGCCGGTGAGCTCTACGGCAAGCTGCAGTCGGCCATGAACGGGTCGGCGGCCGAGCTCGAGTCGGGCGACGCCAGCGGCATGGCGGTCGTGAACCAGACCGTCAACCGGATCCCGGGCTACAGCTGGGACATCTCCGGCCCGGTCACCGTGGAGGGCAACACCCTGTCGGCCACGCTGAACAGCCGCCTCGGTGACTACACCTTCCCGATCCCGGTGACCTGGGTCGACGTCGACGGCACCTGGAAGCTGTCGCAGGAGTCCGAGGAGACGCTGATCTCGTACGCCACCATGGCGTGGTGACTTAGGTTTTTCGAGCAGGGCCGTCCCGGTGGGGCGGCCCTTTTCGGTTTTCTGTGATCGGGATCACGGAACTGCCGGGGATGGCGTGAAATAGTGGCAACGGACTCAGGGTTGTGTTCGAGGAAGGCAATCGGACCATGGTCCGTTTGCGGGAGATTTCGAATCGCAGATGAGGATTGTGCACGATGACCGATACCGCTACCCGCATCACTCCTACCGCCTCCACCGCCGACCAGACCACCGCCACCGGCATCGGCCTGCTGGTGCTGCGCATCGGCTTCGGTGGCCTGATGGCGGCCTACGGCACCCAGAAGCTGTTCGGCTGGTTCAACGGCCAGGGCTGGCAGGGCACTGTCGACGGCTTCACCGCAATGGGTTACAACCCCGGCGAGATCTTCGGCCCCCTGGCCGGGTTGAGCGAACTGGTCGGTGGGCTGCTGCTGGTGTTCGGGTTGTTCACGCCGTTGGCCGGCGCGATCGTGCTCGGGACGATGATCAACGCCATCAATGTGCTGTGGAGCGGTGGGCTGTTCCCGGCGGATCCGTCGGTGCAGGGGTATTCGACACCGCTGCTGTTCGCGCTGGTCGCGGCGGCTTTGGCATTCACCGGGCCCGGGCGTTTTTCGCTCGATGCCGGGCGCCCGTGGGAGCGTTCGGGTGTGGTGTGGGGCGGCGGCGCCGTGGTGGTTGCCGTCGTGGCCGCGGTGGTGACGTTGATCTTCAAGTCAGTGCTCTGATCTGATCCAGCGGAGTTTGTCGCGAGGGCGGCGCGGTGGCCGGTATTCGGTTGTCGCGCCGACTCTTTCGTGTCGGGTCGAGCCCATTCGTCATTCGCCGTATGTCCGTGGTTCCACCGAGTGTGCGCAGGTGTCGGTAGCAGCGATTAACCTCGTGGCGGCGCCTGTTGTCGGCGGCGTCGCGCAATGTCCGCGGATGGAAGAGGAGAGCTGGGATGAAGGCTTACGACCTGGGGTTCGGGGACTCGGCGGACAAACTGGCCGAGACGCCCGACGGTGAACCGTTGGCTCTGGCGGCGCCGGTGCGTTCGGGGTGGATCGGCAGTGAGGGCCCTGCCATCGACCCGGCCACCTGGCCGCGCGGACCCGTGACCGGCCTGCCGATGATGCACGCGCTCACCCTGCGCCTGCCCGCCGATTTCCAGCGCAAAGGGCCCGGGTTCCCCGCCATCGCGCTGTTCCAGGGGGAGGGCCAGTTCGCCGGTACCGACGCGGTCGAGGCCGACGCGGCATCCGACGACCCGCTGGCCCGCGATCTGGTCGCGACCGAGCTGCACCCGAAGCTGCAGATCATGCACGACGAGATCGGCGGCGCTTTCGCCCTGATCTGGCTCACCGAAAAGGAATTCGCCGGCGGGCCCGTCGCCCCGCCCGCGGATGTCCGTGCGCCCGGTTCGCCGTCGGCCGGCGATGAGGGCTGTAATGCCTGGGACGACGTGCACCCCACGGTCGGCGTCTGGCTCGCCGAGCGCACCGCCGACCCCAATGTCGGCATCCCGCCGGTCGAATACGAGCCCAACACCAAGTATCAGGACCCGCTCACCGACGATGCGGGCTGGACCACCTGGGCCGAACCGCTCTTCGGCCGCTCCCACCTCGGCGGCACCGCTTTTCCTGTCCAGGCTCTGCCCGAGGGTTTGACCCCGTACTACCTGGAGATCGAAGAGGTCTCCGGCATGAACTTCGGCGGCGGCAACGCCCAACTCGACTTGGAGTCGGGCGTTTTCGATTGGTCCTGCGGGTAGATCAGTTCAGCATGGCCGGACGGTCGTCGTCGGGGTGCGGGGCGACGACGGTCCGGGGTTCGGTTGAGAGTTGCTGGGGGAGAGCGATATTCGGCTCGATGGGCGGCGGGGGGAGTTTGCGCGTGCGAATGTGCACGGCGATGCCTGCGAGCGTGATCAAGTAGATGATCACGTAGATGTTCATCAGGACCTGGTGTGCAGGCCACCACGGGGGGAGCAGGAAGGTGCCCACGCTGACCCAGGTGGGGGTGTACTGGTAGGTCCAGGCGGCGATGGCCAGGTAGAGAGCGGCCGCGGCGAGCCACCAGGGGGCGCGGGTCTGGGCGCGGTGGATCAGGTAGACGAGCAGCGGGACGAACCAAACCCAGTGGTGGCCCCAGGAATACGGCGAAACGGCGCAGGCGGTGAGACCGCCGAGGGTCACCGAGAGCAGGGGTTCGCCACGGCGGACCAGGACCGCGGCCAGCCACAGCGCGACCAGCGCGATCGGCACGGCGATCAGCAGCCACAACCACACCGGCGCGGGGCCGTGCATGAGGTGGGCGATAGCGCCGCGCAGCGACTGGTTCGAGGGGTGGACGTCGGGGGCGATCCGGCCGGACTGGAAGAACGTCGAAGTCCAGTACTGGTAGGAATCGCTGGGCAGCACGAGCGCGGTCAGGCCGATCGTCGCCATGAACGTGAGCGCGGCGGTCGCGGCCGCACGCCACTGCCGTTGGGCGAGATACTGCGCGATGAAGTACAGCGGGGTCAGCTTGATGCCCGCGGCGATACCGACACCGATACCGCGCAACTTGCTGTGCTCGGCGCGCGAGAAGTCCCACAGCACCACCAGCATCAGCACCAGATTGATCTGCCCGTAGTACAGCGTGGTGCGCACCGGTTCGGCGAACGTGCAGGCCAGGGTGAGCAGTACGCTGACGGCGACCAGTTTCGCGGTGACGCGGTAGCCGAGCATCCGAAAGCTCTGCAGCACAACGCCGAACAGCACCAGCAGGTTCAGGACCATCCATGTCGTGGTCACATGCGCCCACGGCACCAGCAGCAACGGCAGGAACACCAGCGCCGAGAACGGTGTGTAGGTGTAGAGCAGGCCGTAGTGCGTCGGCTCGAGGTAGAGCGCGCGTTCGTGCACCACCCGCCAGCCACCGTCGCGGTAGATGTGCACGTCGAGTCCGCCGACGAGAATCCCGCCGCTGTCCATCCAGGGATTCATTGTGGTGAACAGCAGCGTCACGCCTAAGGCGGCGGTGCCGAGTAGCAGAAGGAGCGTCAGGGTCGTGCGCGGCAGTGCCACGCCTCGCGATCTCTCCGCCACGGCCGTACTACCGGCCGGCCCGCATCGTATGCACGACTAAGAACCTACCGCGCCGGGTCGAGGCGGTTCGTCAGTGGTTCGACATTGGTAGGAAAACGACATGATCGCGGGCCCGGCCGCCGTCAGGCCGCTGTGCGCAGGGTGAGCATGGTGTCGGCGCCGTGGTGGAACTCGTAGCCGGTCTTGCGCAGTGAGGTTTCGATGCCCTTGTCGTGCAGTTCCGTGCGCAGGTGGGTGACGAGATCGTCGAGGGGTGCGCCGGTGTAGTCCAGGAGCGGGTAGACGCGGGTTTCGACAGTGGCGACGCGGGACAGTTCGAGCAGGGCGGCCAGGTGGAAATCGGCGTCGAGTCGATCGGCGTAGCTGAACAGCAAGTGCGAGCTCAGCGCCAGATCGAATGCGTCGTCGGGGCAGGGGAGCGAGGGTAAGGAACCCGCCAGGTAGCGGTGCGGTGCGGCGCGTACGTCGTCGGCGAAACGGGCGGCGGCGCCGCGGCGGATCGCGGCGTGCTCGGCGGTGGAGCCGTACCAGTCCCAGCGGTAGCGGTCGGCGTGGGCGTGCGCCCAGGCCACGGCGCGTTCGGTTTCGGGGGTGGCGCGGGCGGCCAACTCGATCGGCGGGGTGGCATAGATGGGGTCGATCGCGATGACCTCGGCGCCCACCGCGCTCGCCTCGGCCGCGAAACTCGCTGCGCCACCGGGACAATCGAGAATCCGGCGCCCGGAGAGATCATCGTCGGACAGATGGAACATCGCGCGGTACTCGGCCAAAGATCTTGCGCTGACCAGAAATTCGCCGAGTACCTCGCCATCGGCGTGGTGCATCATCACCACACGCTCTCACGAGTTGCGTTCGCACGCTCGCTGATTCACGAGTGTGGTCATCCGGATTGCACGACTCGATCTGTTGCGCTCAGGCGGTGTCGGTGAGTCGGCGCAATGCCTTGGCAACCACCTCGGGGTCGCTGGTCTCCCAGTACGGGGGCAGCGAAGCGCGCAGGTAGCTGCCATAACGGGCGGTGGCAAGGCGCGAATCGAGGATGGCGACCACGCCGCGATCGTCGACGCTGCGCAGCAACCGGCCGGTGCCCTGCGCCAGCAACAGTGCGGCGTGATTGGCGGCCACGGTCATGAAACCGTTGCCGCCGCGCGACTCGACCGCGCGCTGGCGAGCGGTGAGCAGCGGATCGTCGGGCCGGGGGAACGGAATGCGGTCCAGGATAACGAGACTCAGCGACGGGCCGGGCACATCGACGCCCTGCCAGAGGGTGAGGGTGCCGAACAGGGAGGTGGCCGGGTCGTCGGCGAACTTGCGCACCAGCGCGCCCATCGAATCGTCACCCTGGCACAGCACCGGGGTGTCGAGCCGTTCGCGCAGCGCCTCGGTGGCGGCCTTGGCGGCGCGCATCGAGGAGAACAGGCCGAGCGTGCGGCCACCGGCGGCGGTGATGAGCTGTTCGATCTCGTCGAGATAGGCGGGGGAGAGGCCGTCTCGGCCGGGGGCGGGCAGGTGTTTGGCGACGTAGAGGATGCCGGACTTGGCATGGTCGAACGGGGAACCGACATCGAGGGCGTTCCAGCGCACCGATTCCAGGTCGGCTGGTGCGGTGGCGCCGTTGGCCATGGCCGGGTCGACCTTGCCGCCCGACTGCGATGGCAGACCCCAGGTGATCGCGAGCCCGTCGAACGAGCCGCCGATCTGCAGGGTGGCCGAGGTGAGCACGACGGTCGCGGTGCCGAAGAGTCTGCTGCGCAGCAGGCCGCCGACCGAGAGCGGTGCCATGCGCAGGGTGCGGCGGGCCACGCCGCGCATTTCGTCGGCCGAGAGCCAGATGACATCGCGGCGGGCGGCCGGGTCGGCCTCCTCGAACGCGGTCAGCGCGCGGACCGCGGCGTCGTGCACGTCATCGATGGCGGCCACGGCCATGGTGCGGGCGGCGGCGTTGTCGGGGTCGTCCTGGGTTTTGACGCTGCCCGTCGGTGCGATGGCGGTGCGCGCGTTCCAGGCGGCGTCGCGGACCAGGGCGAGCACGGGGGCGATGCCGTCGGGCATCTGGTCCCAGCGGCCGGGCGGCAGGTCTTCGAGGGCTTGGTGGAAGGCCTCGGCGGCGCCTTCGAGTCGGTCGACTTCGCGTTCGTCGATCAGTTTGGTGCAGCGACGGGCGGCGGCGCTGATCGCGGTCGCGGCCAGTTCGGCGGTGGCGACGCCGGTGACGCGGTCGACCAGTTCGTGCGCCTCGTCGATCACAACCACATCGTGCTCGGGCAGGATCTGGATGCCGCTGATGGCGTCGATGGCCAGCAGTGCGTGGTTGGTCACCACCACGTCGGCTTGGGCCGATTCCGCGCGGGCCTTCTCGGCGAAGCAGTCCTGGCCGAACTGGCAGCGGGACTTGCCGAGGCATTCGCGCGAACCGACGCTCACCTGGCGCCAGGCGCGGTCGGTGACGCCGGGGGCGAGTTCGTCGCGGTCGCCGGTTTCGGTGTCGGAGGCCCATTCGTTGAGGCGCTGGACTTCGCGGCCGAGGCGGGAGATGGCGAAGGCGTCGAACAGTTCGGCCTCGCCGCCGGTGTCTTCCGGGATGACGCTGTTGATCTTGTTCAGGCACAGATAGTTGTTGCGGCCCTTGAGGATCGCGAACTGGGGTGCGCGGCCGAGTGGTTTGGTGAGCGCTTCGGCCAGGCGCGGCAGATCGCGGTCGACGAGCTGGCGTTGTAGGGCGATCGTCGCGGTGGAAACCACCACGGTGCGCCCGGTGCGGACCGCGTGGCGCAGGCTCGGGATGAGGTAGGCCAGCGACTTGCCGGTGCCGGTGCCCGCCTGGACCGCTAGGTGTTCCTTGGTGTCGATCGCGTGGTCGACCGCGGTGGCCATGGTGGTCTGACCCGTGCGTTCCTTGCCGCCGAGGGCATGCACGGCGGTGACGAGCAGGTCGGCGACGGGAGGAAGTTCGGGCACGCTGGCAGCTTATCCGCACCCTCGGACAGGTTTGCCCGAGCTGCGGCGAGCCCGGTCAGGACTCGCGGACGAAGTCGTCGAGGTGGTCTCGGATGTAGTCGAGGACTCGTTGTTCGAAGTCTTGGGGTTCGTTGATGTCGTAGATTTCGTCGGGGTCTTCGGCGCGGTCGCCGGTGGGGCGGCGGATCTGGTCGGGGGTGGCGAGGGTGCGGTGTTCGTCTTCCCAGAAGCGGTCCAGGTCGTCATCGGGGGAGCTCAGGGAGGCGTCGCGGGCGGCGATGATGGCGGCGGCGGCCAGTTGGGGCATGCCTGCGGCGCGGAGAGCTCTGGTGGCCCAGGGGAGTTCGCTGCGGCGGGTTTTCAGGTAACCGGAGAAGCCGGTGTCGAGGACGGTGGTGTGCAGGCTCGACAGGGCCAGTAGGTGGGCGAAGGCGGGCGGGAGTTTGCCGAAGGCGCCGATGCCGAGGCGGTGGAGGTCGTCGGTGGCGGGGTTGGACCAGAAGACGGTGTCGGCGGCGTCGTGGATGCTGTCGGTCTCGGCGAGTGCCTTCGTCAGGGCGGGTCGGGTGTGCGCCGGGAATCGATAGTCCATGGGGCAAGTATTCAGGGGCGCAAGCGCACGCCCGCATCGCGGAGGGTGGTCAGGGCGGTTTCGGTGGTTTCCGGGGAGACACCTGCGGTGAGGTCGAGCAGGACGGTGGTGTCGAAGCCGGCTTCGACGGCGTCCAGTGCGGTGGCTCGGACGCAGTGGTCGGTGGCGATGCCGACCACGTCCACGGCATCGATATCGTGGGCGCGCAGCCAGTTGGTGAGGGTGGTGCGGTCGGCGGCCGCGCCTTCGAAACCGGAATAGGCGGCGGTGTATTCGCCCTTGGAGAAGGTCTCCTGGACGGTCGAAGTGTCGAGGGCCGGGTGGAAATCGGCGCCGGGGGTGCCCACTCGGCAGTGCGGCGGCCAGGAGTCGACGTAGTCGGGTTCGCTGGAGAAGTGCGGGCCGGGGTCGATGTGCCAGTCGCGGGTGGCCACTACCGCGTCGTACTGCTCGGCGGCGACGAAGTCGGTGATCGCGGCCGCTACCGCCGCGCCACCTGCCACCGCGAGGGAGCCGCCCTCGCAGAAGTCGTTCTGTACGTCCACGATGATCAGACCGCGTCCCATGTCATCCTCCAGCTCGTTCGACCGCACCATTCTCCGCCGCGCGACGCTCAGCGGCTACCCGGTCCGGCAAGATGGCAGCTCGGGCGCCTGTTCAGCGACGAGCCGTCGGCACAGCGGCCCGCAGCTCAGCGGCCGGCAGCCACGGCTGACAGCTCCGCGGCGCACAGTTACGCGATGCTCAGCCGAGGAACGTTGTCGGCACGGCGGGTTCGCCCGCGGAGAGTTTGAGCCCCTCCCACGGCAGGCTGACCAACCCGCGCGCGACCAGTTCGCGACTCTGCGCCAGCGTCGGCACACAATCGACCACCTTGCCCCCGCGAACCAGCGGCATCTGCAACTCTCGCACCTGAAAACCGTTGGTAGCGGGCGCTTCTCCGCCTTCGGGATACACGATCTCCTCGACGATCGTCCCTGTGGCACGGGCCAATCGCACCGCCTTCTTGACCCCGCCACGCGACTGCTTGTGACTCGACCGCTTCGCGACCGGAACGCCTTCGACCTCGACCAGTTTGTAGACCATCCCCGCCGTCGGCGCACCCGAACCGACGACCACCGACGTGCCGACGCCGTACACGTCGACCGGTTCGGCACGCAGTGCCGCGATCGCGTATTCGTCCAGATCACCGGAGACCACGATGCGGGTGCCGGTGGCGCCCAGTTCGTCGAGCTGCTGGCGAACCTGCCCCGCCAGCACGCCGAGGTCGCCGGAATCGATGCGCACCCCGCCCAGCTCGGGCCCGGCCACCTCGATGGCGGTGGCGACGCCGCGCGTGATGTCGAAGGTGTCGACCAGCAGGGTGGTGCCGATGCCGAGCGCGTCGATCTGACTGCGGAAGGCCGCGGCCTCGTGTTCGCCGTCGGCGCCGCTGTGCAGCAGGGTGAACGCGTGCGCGCTGGTCCCCGCGCCGGGCACGCCGAAGCTGCGCACGGCCTCGAGGTTGGAGGTGGCGTCGAATCCGGCCAGGTAGGCGGCACGCGAGCTCGACGGTGCGGCGAGTTCGTGGGTGCGCCGCGAGCCCATCTCGATCATCCGCCGACCCGCCGCCGCGCTCACCATCCGTGCGGCCGCCGACGCGATCGCGCTGTCGTGATTGAAAATCGACAGGGCGAGCGTCTCGAGCAGCACGCATTCGGCGAAGCTGCCGCGCACGGTCAGGATCGGCGAGCCGGGGAAGTACAGCTCGCCTTCGGCATAACCGTCGATATCGCCGGTGAAGCGATATTCGCGCAACCAGTCGACGGTGGCGGGGTCGAGGAACTTCGCGACCACGGCCAGCTCGTCGGGGCCGAAACGGAAGTGGCCGAGCGCGTCGAGCAGGCGTCCGGTGCCCGCGACCACCCCGTAGCGGCGCCCGTGTGGCAATCGCCGGGCGAACACCTCGAAGGTGCATCGCCGGTGGGCTGAGCCGTCGGCCAGTGCCGCGGCCAGCATGGTCAACTCGTACTGGTCGGTCAGCAGCGCGGTGCTGGCGAACTCGTCACGGATCTGCACACCAGAAACTCTAGTCACCGCGGGTGTTGAATCTCGTGGGCCGCGTCGTACCCTGGTTTTCATGGCCGTGTGCAATACCGTTCGGGCCGGCGCCGTCACCGACGCTGTGAACGCCGCACTGTCGGCACCGCAGGCGACGCCGGAGACCACGGAATACCCCGAGATCCTGGAGGCCGAGGACAGGCCCTGGGTCACCGTCGTCTGGGACGATCCGGTGAACCTGATGCATTACGTCACCTACATCTTCCAGAAGCTTTTCGGCTACAGCAAAGCCAAGGCGACCGAGTTGATGATGCAGGTGCACAACGAGGGCAAAGCGGTGGTGTCGTCGGGTTCGCGCGACAAGATGGAGCAGGACGTGCGCCGACTGCACGCCGCCGGGCTCTGGGCAACCATGCAGCGCGACTGAGTAGCCTTGGCCTGTGCGTAAGTGGAGCAGGAAGAACTCACTGAGTGGGAGCGGTCCGAAGCTTCGATCCGAAATGGACGAGCACGAGGCCACCGTTCTCCGATCCCTGATCGGCGCGATTTCGGGCTTACTCGGCGACCGAGCCGCCGAAGCTCCCGAAGACGAACTCACCGTCCTCACCGGTCTGCGCCCCGGCAACACCACCCCGCCGACCGACCCGCAACTTCTGCGTCTGCTCCCCGATTTCCACCGCGCCGAACCCGGCTCGCCGGACGCCAAACGCGCCGACCTCAACAGTGCGCTGCGCAGCCTGCACGAGCCCGAGATCATCGAAGCCAAGATTCTCGCGGGTCAGGTCGTTCTCGATACCTGCCCGGCTGCAGGGGGCAAGATCCTCATCACGTCCGACCAGGCCGATGCCTGGCTCACCGCCCTCACCGATGTACGCCTGGCATTGGGCACGTTGCTCGAGATCGACGACGACACTCCTGACCATTTCGATCCCGAAGATCCGCGCGCGCCGCACCTGGACGTCTATCACTGGCTGACCTGGATGCAGGATTCGATGTTGCAAGCCATGAACCCCTGAGTCGACGTCTCGGCGGTCAACTGATCGAGCACAAGGACGAGATGATGCGCAGCGGCCCTGGACCACGCAACTCGATCACCGACGTCGCCGGTGTGCTGGTGGGCCACCACCAGGTGCTCGACCCCGACGCGACGCTCGGCACCGGAGCCGCGACCGGCTGCACCGTCGTGCGGGTTCCCGGCGGCGCGACCGCCTCGGTCGACGTGCGCGGTGGCGGACCAGGCACCAGGGAAACCGACCTGCTCGACCCGGCCAATTCCGTCCGCCAACTCAACGCCGTGCTGCTCACCGGCGGCAGCGCCTACGGTCTGGCGGCGGCGGACGGGGTGATGCGCTGGGCCGAGGAGCATCGCGAAGGTATTCCGATGGATCCGACCGACCCGACCCGCGTGGTGCCGATCGTGCCGGGCGCGGTGATCTTCGACCTGCCGGTCGGCGACTGGCACATCCGGCCCGACGCGGACTTCGGTTATCGCGCGGCCGCCGCGGCTTCGACGGACTTCGCGCGCGGTACCGCCGGTGCGGGTGTCGGTGCGCAGGCGGGTGCGCTGAAGGGCGGAATCGGTTCCGCGAGTGTGGTTCTCGGTGAGGGGCCCGGTGCGGGTGTCACGGTCGGCGCGGTGGTTGTCGCGAATCCTGTTGGGTCCGTTGTTGATCCACGCACCGGTTTGCCGTGGGGTGCGGGCACCGACGGGCCCGACTTCTTCGGGTTGCGGGTAGCGACGCCGACGGAGATCGCCGCGCTCGCCGCCTTGCCGACGAAGAGCACCGTCCTCAACACCACGATCGGCGTGGTCGCCACCGACGCCGCCCTCGACCCGGCGGGCTGTCGACGCCTGGCCGCCACCGCCCACGACGGCCTGGCCCGCGCCATCCGTCCCGTGCACTCCCCACTCGACGGCGACACCCTCTTCGCCCTGTCCACCGGCGCGATCGAGGTCCCTCCCGCCACGCTGCCTGCCGCGTTCCCCACGGACCTACACCTGCTCGACCAGCTGTGCACGGCCGCCGCGGTGGTCGTGGAACGAGCCGTCGTCGACGCGGTGCTCGCGGCGACATCGGTCGCGGGAATTCCGGCCTACCGGGATCTGGTTCGGCCGCACTGAGCGCCCACTGTTCGCCGTTTCGGTCGAAAGTCGAACCGATCCGCCCGACATTGTGCGCTGAGCGTGGCGACCTTCAAGGCCCGACTTTCACTCCCGCGGAATACCCGAATAGGGTGAGTCGTTGTCGAGGAAGGTGCTCGACAGCACGCTCGCAGGATGTGGAAAGGGTCGATGAAGTGCTCGTGATCAGGGCCGATCTCGTTGACGCGATGGTGGCACACGCCCGCGCCGATCATCCGGACGAGGCCTGCGGCATCATCGCCGGGCCCGAAGGCAGCGACCGGCCCGAACGTTTCGTCGAAATGGTCAACGCCGAACGCTCGCCCACCTTCTACCGGTTCGATTCCGGGGAACAGCTGCGCGTGTGGCGCGCGATGGACGACGCCGACGAAGTGCCGGTTGTCATCTACCACTCGCATACCGCCACCGAGGCCTACCCGAGCCGCACCGACATCTCCTACGCCGCCGAACCGGACGCGCACTACGTGCTGGTCTCCACGCGCGACCCGCAGGAACACGAACTGCGCAGCTACCGCATCGTCGACGGCGAGGTCACCGAAGAACCGGTGCGCATCGTCGATTCCTACTGATTCCCCCGTCCGAAAAAGTCACCATCCTCAGGAGTCCCCATGCCGGTAACCGTGTCCATTCCGACCATCATGCGTGGTATCACCGGAGGTGAGAAGCGAGTGCAGGGCGAGGGCTCGACGCTGTCGGCGCTCATCGCCGACCTCGACGCGAACCATCCCGGGCTGGCCGAGAAGCTGCTGTCCGACGGCAAGCTCAACCGCTACGTCAACATCTACGTCGACGACGAGGACGTGCGTTTCTCCGGTGGGCTCGAAGCCGAGGTGCCCGTCGGCGCGTCGGTGACGATTCTTCCCGCGGTTGCCGGCGGGGCCTGACTCTCGTGGCTCGCTATGACTCGCTGATCGCGACGCTCGGCAACACCCCGCTCGTCGGCTTGCAGAACCTGTCACCGCAATGGGACGGCGACGATCATGTGCGGCTGTGGGCCAAGCTCGAGGACCGCAATCCGACCGGGTCGATCAAGGACCGGCCCGCGCTGCGGATGATCGAACAGGCCGAGGCCGACGGGCTGCTCACCCCCGGGTGCACGATTCTGGAGCCGACCAGCGGCAATACCGGAATCTCCCTGGCGATGGCGGCCAAGCTCAAGGGCTACCGGATCGTGTGCGTGATGCCGGAGAACACCTCGGTGGAGCGACGCCAACTACTGACGATGTTCGGTGCCGAGATCATCGACTCGCCCGCCGCGGGTGGGTCGAATCAGGCGGTCGCGATGGCCAAGCAGATCGCGGCGGAGAACCCGGATTGGGTGATGCTGTACCAGTACGGCAATCCGGCCAACGCGCTCGCCCATTACGAGAACACCGGGCCGGAACTGCTGGCCGATCTGCCCGAGATCACGCATTTCGTCGCGGGTCTCGGCACGACCGGAACGCTGATGGGCACCGGCCGGTACCTGCGCGAGAACGTGCCCGATATCGAAATCGTCGCCGCTGAACCTCGTTACGGCGAACTGGTTTACGGTCTGCGCAATATCGACGAGGGATTCATCCCCGAGCTCTACGACGAGAAAGTGCTCACCACCCGGTTCTCGGTGGGCCCGTACGACGCGGTGAAACGCACGCGTGAACTGGTCGGCGAGGAGGGTATCTTCGCCGGGATCTCCACCGGGGCGATCCTGCATGCCGCGCTCGGCATCGCCAAGAAGGCGCAGAAGGCCGGGAAACGGGCCGATATCGCGTTCGTGGTCGCCGATGGCGGCTGGAAGTATTTGTCCACCGGGGCATACGACGGCACGCTGGACGAAGCCGAAGAGAAATTGGACGGACAACTCTGGGCCTGACCCGATGTCGCCCCACTTCGGTACGCTCAGGTCAATGGGCTGCGGTCCCGTGCCGAAGTGGAGGCGATGTCGGTGAGCGGTGGGGTGGGTGCCTCGTTCGATCCTGATCGGATCGCGGGGTTACGCGGTCATGCGAGTCCGGGCGCCGGTGCGTCGTCAGGCGGTTCGTGGGTTCGGGCGGCGGTCGTGATCCTCGGCTTTGTGGGGGCGCTGTATGTGATCGAGGGCATCGACATGGTGCTCTCCTACGATTTGCCGGCCGGTTCGGCGGGACAACTCGACGCGGCCGGGATCGAGCCGCGCGAGGTCTCCGGGCTCGACGGCATCCTGTGGGCGCCGTTGTTGCACGGCGGGTGGGAACATCTGTTCGCCAACACGCTTCCACTGCTGGTGCTCGGGTTCCTCGTCCTGCTCTCCGGGATCGGGCGCGGGATCGCGGCGACGGCGATCATCTGGGTGATCGCGGGCATCGGCACCTGGCTCACCGGGTCGACGGGGAGTGTGCACGTCGGAGCGTCGTCGATCGTGTTCGGCTGGCTCACGTACCTGATCTGTCGCGGGTGGTTCGCGCGCAATGTGGGCCAGATCGTGGTCGGGTTGGTGATCCTGGTTTTCTACGGCTCGATGCTGTGGGGCGTGCTGCCGAGCGACCCTCGAATTTCTTGGCAGGGCCATCTTTTCGGGGCGGTGGGTGGAGTGCTCGCGGGCTGGGTACTCTCGTCAGATGAACGTCGACGCCGCCGTGGAGCATCGGTCGGCCGCGCAGTACCAACGCGGTAACCGGGGATCCAGTCTGGAAATTGGGGGGATCCTGCAGTGAGTACCAGCACGTCGTGGCAGCATGGGGGCATGCGCCTTACCGTCCTCGGGTGCTCGGGCAGCGTGTCCGGCCCGGATTCCCCAGCGTCGGGCTACCTGCTGACGGGCCCTGATATGCGGCCGACTGTCATCGACTTCGGTCCCGGAATCTTCGGCGCCTTGCAGAAGCACATGAACCCGGCCGATGTGGACATCTTCCTCACCCACCTGCACGCGGATCACTGCCTCGATCTGCCCGCACTGCTCGTGTGGCGTCGCTACCACCCGAACCCGCCGACCGGTAAGGCCCTGGTCCGTGGGCCTTCGGACGCTGCGCTGCGGATCGGGAACGCCTCGGCGGAGATCGGCGGGGAGACCGACGACTGGTCCGATGTGATCGACTCGCAGGTCTGGGTCGAGAACACGCCGATCCCGTTCGGGCCCGGTCACACGGTGGAGGCTCGGCGGATGTTCCACCCGCCGGAGTCCTACGGGCTGCGGATCACGGCTGCGGACGGTCGGGTGTTCGTCTACACCGGTGATACGGCGATGTGCGATGCGGTGGTCGAGTTGTCGCAGGGTGCGGATGTGCTGATGGCCGAGGCTTCGTGGACGCATGATCCGGCGAATCGTCCTCCGGGGATTCATCTTTCGGGCACCGAGGCGGGGGAGATCGCGACTCGTGCGGGGGCCAAGGAACTGTTGCTGACTCATATTCCGCCGTGGACTTCACGGGAGGACGTGATCGCAGAGGCCAAGGCGGCGTTTTCCGGACCGGTTCATGCGGTGTCGCCGGGGGAGACTTTCGATCTTTAGGTGGGATCCGTTGTTCGGTGGTCCCGGGTGGTTTGAGGCTGTGTTTGTTGGAGCGCTGGCGCGCTCGAGTCGCGGCCCCGAGGGGCCGCCGGTTAGCGCTCGAGACTCGCGCCTGCGGCGCATGCGCTTCG
>NZ_JBHYRN010000046.1:0-28708 GCF_042749305.1 Nocardia sp. NPDC058705
GGAACCCGAGAGCGAAGCCCTTCGTCTGGACCAAGACCGCTGAGCAGATTTTGGCCATGGCTGACCGCCGAAGAACTTCAAATACGGCCCACTAGCGTCCGAACACGGCCGACTGCAATGCTGCTCGCAGAGAAGCGACTACGGTCTGTGTTTGCTGCCGCCCCCGCTTGACGCCGTATAGGCGGATTGGGTTCGATCTGTGTTTGCTGAGAGGTAGCCATCAGTCTGGGTGGTCGTTCGTAGCAATGCCGTGCACCTCCCTGTGCGACCAATGACCTGTGTGCGCGTGAACGGCAGGCGGTGAGCCAGCCCCCGGTATCCGCAACCCAACCCAGAACAGGGCCAAACCGCGCAACCTCCGGTCAGGTAGCCTGATCAGCGCCAGACCGGAGGTTGCCCAACTCAATGAGCGCCGGACTTCCATCGTTGGAGTTGGACCCCCAGCCCATTCCGTGAACCCCCTCGGGGCCTGGTTTTGCAGCACGCCGCTGGATTTCTCGGAACTCGGCTTCACGCGAGGCGTCGAACTCATCTTGGTGTGCAATGACCCATACGGCGCCCCCCGTCGCTAGTGAGATTCGACCGACATCACCAATAGTGTTGTTCACTGTCAGAGGCTCCCGGTGGGGAGCGCCGATCAAGACGATGAACCGAAGTGACTGCCCCTGCCCAGGAGTTGGGAACCATCGCACCTTGTTCAGCTTTGGCTCAGCGAAGGCCTCGACAAGCGAGCAGTGGGGAACTGTGATCGTTGCTCCAAGCCTCCACCCTGGGGCGCACTCGTCAGTTTTTTCCCATCGTGAGAAGACGCGATCTTCGCCTGCTGGAACTCGAACGGCAGCCGCCTCCCTACTCAGGGCCATACGCCACCGTGCAGGATGCAGACTCAGCTTCAGATCCTTCATCCCCATCCGCTGGGAGACGTAGACATCGCCTGCCTTCTGGCCCACCACTGCCCATGACCGCGAGCGGGGCCCTTCCGGACTGCCGACAGCCCATCGGATCGTTCCGCTACCGTCATATTCCTGCACCTCGGGAGGAGTAAGCACGCATATCAGGCTATCGCTTTGTCGGAGAACACGACCCGCCCACTACTTTCCCACTACAAACGCTCGACGATCCAGGCAAACAACGGCAGACACCCACGTAGCGATGATCGCAAAATGCCCCGGTAGCAGCAGGTTTGGGGTACACCAGCGGACAGCCCCAGAGCAACGGAACAACCAAGAGGTTAGGGGTTCGAATCCCTTCGGGCGCACCGAAATCGACCCCGTATCAGTTGATACGGGGTCGATTTTTTTTGTGGTCATTCCGAGCTGGCGGCGGCCAGGACTCTGGCGGTTTCGCGGGCGGTGGGGGCGGGGGTGGACAGGCCTTTGAGGCCGGCGACTTTGGCGTTGATGTTGTCGGCGACGGTGATCGGGGGGTAGCCCTGTTCGCCGGGGGCGAGGGTGCCGGGGAGAGCTTGGATTATCGCGTCATGGTTGCCGTCGAAGAAGAAGGCGGCGGAGCGGCGGCGGCGGATGTGGCCGTCGATGATCGGGGGGTCGACGCGGTGCAGGGTCGACATCCAGCGGTCGTTGGTCCAGCGGGCCATCGCGTCGCCGAGGTTGATGAGCAGGGCGCCCTCGGCGGGTTCCACGTTGTGCCAGTGGCCGTGTTTGTCGAGCACTTGTAGGCCGGGGACGCGGTCGGCCCACAGGATGGTGAGGATGCCGAAGTCGGTGTGTGCGCCCATGCCGGTCATGTCGCCGTCGAGGCGCAGTTCGCCTTCGGGGAGGGCGTAGTTGTTCATCTTCAGTGCGTCGATGGAATGGTCGGTGAGGGTGTCGAAGTAGTCGGCGGGTAGGTGCAGGGCTGCGGTGAAGGCGCGCAACAGGATTCGGGACAACTGCTGTGCGTGGGCGAAATAGGTGTCGATCGCGGGGCGGAAACCGGGGGCGGCGTCGGGCCAATTGTTGGCGGCATAGGACGTCGCGGGCAGGTCGAGGCCGGGGAAGTCGGCGGACTGGGTGCCGACGATGAAGGCCTCGTAGAAGTCGTTCATCTGGTTCGCCGTCGGCAGGCCGAGGCTCAGGCTCAGTGCTTCCGAACGCGGCGGCGAGTAGCCGCGGTTCTCCGAGGTCGAGCGCCGGTAGCGTTTCTTGACCTCGAGTGGCAGCGCGAAGAACTCGTCGAGCGCGTCGGTGAGTCCGTTGAGGACTGTGTCGGGGATGCCGTGGCCGACGATCTGGATGAAGCCGACCTCGCGGCAGGCGGCGTCGATGTCGGCGGCGACGGCCGCTCGGCCGGTTTCGTCGGAGTCGGTGCGGAAGGGGGTGATGTCGATGGTGGGGACGGTGAACGGTGGGGTCATCCCTTCACGGTCTATTGCATGTATTGCCTCCGTATTACGGGACCGAAGGAAGAGCAGACATGTAGTGAATACGTAACGACCGCGAAACTGGGTGGACGTTGCATGTAGAAGTCGCGCACAACGCCGCGACGGCGAGGAGATCGACATGCAAAACCACCGACATCGCAGGCGCGCCGCTACCTCGGGAGTGCTACTGGCCGCACTGCTCGCTGTTGCCGGTTGCGGCTCCGATACCGCGGACCGGGGTGGCGCGGCCGCCGCCCTCGAACCCGCGGCGCCCGCACAGACTTTGCGCGGGGTGTGTCCGGACACGGTCACCATCCAGCTGCAGTGGCAGCCGCAGTCCGACCAGGGCGGGCTGTTCCAGCTGCTCGGTCCCGGCTACCGGGTGGACGAGGAGACCAAGTCGGTCGAGGGGCCGCTGGTGGCCGGCGGTAAGGACACCGGTGTGCGGTTGCAGTTGCGCGCGGGTGGGCCCGCGATCGGGTTCCAGTCGGTGCCGTCGCGGATGTATGTCGATGACGCGGTCACGCTCGGGGTGGTGCACGGAGAGCAGGTGATCGCGGCGGGCGCGGCCAAGCCGGTCGTGGGGGTGACGCCGTTGCTGAAATACAGTCCCTCCATTCTGATGTGGGATCCGGCGACTCATCCGGACTGGAAGTCGATTGCCGATATCGGTCGTTCGAATGCGCCCGTTGTGGTGTCGAAGGAGCAGATCTTCCCGCAGTGGCTGGTGGCCAAGGGTCTGCTGAAGCAGTCGCAGATCGACACCGGATACGACGGCGCCCCAGCACGTTTCGTCGCCGATCCCACGATCGCCCAGCAGGGTTTCGCCAGCGCGGAACCGTATGTCTACGAGCACGAGGCCCGCGCGTGGAAGAAGCCTGTCGCCTACGACCTGATCAAGAACTCCGGCTTCGACGCCTACCCCTCGAATCTCTCCGTGCGGGCCGACAAGATCGACGGGCTGGCACCGTGTCTGGCCAAGTTGGTGCCGATCGTGCAGCAGGCCGGCGCCGACTTCGCCGCGGCACCGGCCGATGCCAATGCGAAGGTCGTCGATGTCGTCTCTCGCACACCGGCATTCAATCCGTATCCCGCGGGTCAGGCGGAGTTCGCCGCGAAGCAGCTCGTCGACCTCGGCCTGTTGGCGAACGAGGCCGACGGCTCCTTCGGCACCTATGACCAGGCCCGGACCCAGCGCAACCTCGAAGACCTACGGCCGATTCTGGATGCGGGCGGCAGGGCTGTTCCGCCGACGTTGACCGCAGCTGAGATCTTCACCAACCGGTTCTCCGACCCGAAGATCGGCATTCGCTGACCCAGTGAATTGGAGGCGTGGCTCATCGGCTCGTCCCGGCGATAGGGCGAGCCGGAGAGTTCCCCTTGCCGGAACTACTTCCAGGCCGGGAGCGGAGGTAAGGGGCCGGTCAGATCGCTGCCTGAGGTGCGGCCGACCAGCCAACCGAGCAGGGCCCAGGAAGGGCCGAGGACGGTGTGGTGGGGTCGGCCCGGGCCGATGGTGGCGATGAAATCTGTATCGGTGGATTGGATGTCGAAGGTAGGGGTGGCGTCGGGGTGGAGTTTGGTGGAGAGGTCGGTGATGGTTTCGGGGAGTAAGCGGGCGACGAAGGGCGCCGGCCAGTCGGCGGGGGTGTAGCCGATGTCGAGATCCACATGGTGGATCTCGGTCTCGCGCAGTCGCATCCAGGGAATCTGATCGGCGGTGAGAGTGCCACCCTGGCGATTGCGAACCTCGGCCTGCCAGTCGGCGACAGGCATGGTGGTGGCGACGGCCTGCCAGCGATGCGCGGTGGCAGTGAAGTCCGCATGCTGCACGGTGAGCGGCCGAGGCGCCCCCGCCTCGATATCAGCATCCCGCACCTCGACATTCGGATACTGCGGCAACTCGACCCCCGTGCGAGCCCACAGCAGCAGATTCAGCAGGCTGTCGGCATTGCGCGACAGATGCGCCAGCACATGCCCGCGAGTCCACCCCGGTAACAGGGACGGTTCAGCCAGGGCCGCATCGGTGAGCGTCCCGATCGCGGTATCGAGGCACGCGGTCGAGGTGGCGACCTGATCGAGCAGGTCGGTCGGAGTTGCCGTTTCGCTGGTCACGGATTCGACAGTAATGCTCCACCCCCGCCGCCCAGCGACAAACGACGACGTCGAAATTACCCTGTGGATAACTCCGAACCTGTGGATAACTGGGGATATTTCGGCCGTCGACCCCGGCGAGCGGGCGTCGGCACATGTGACGATTCAGCCAGCGATGATCGCGTCCGCCTCGATCTCCACCAGCAGACCGGGGGCGATCAACGCGGTGGCATCTTCGAAATCGGAGGCTGAGGAAATGTTCACCCGAGTTGTGGTCACGATTGCCAGAATGGTCCACCGCGTGGTGGACGGCAATTCATTTGCCGGTCGTCTGCTGGTCGGCTCGCGCCGGTATGCATGGCGGGTGAACGCACGTCCAGGTCTACGCCTCTTTCCTCTTACCGCTGCTCTGTGCGCTGCCGCCGTTGTGGTGGGCTGCTCGCCGGATCCCGATGCTCGTTTCACCGCGGGTAAGGATCAGCCGTTGGTGATCTCGCTCGATGATCTTCTGGGTAAGGCGGGTGCGAGTGCGGTGCTCGGGGTCAGTCTCGAGCCTGAGCACGGCAATGTCACTCGCCGTGCCGACGGTGCCTACGTCTACACGCCGAGCGCCGGGTACACCGGGCTCGATCAGTTCACCGTCACCACCACCGACGCGGTTCGGCTCTACACCACTGATATTCCGGTGCTCGGTGAGTTCGGGGGGACCACGGTGCAGGGCAGTGGGTTCGGCTCGGCATGGACTCCGGTGCCGGGTAGTACCGATGAGTTCTACGGACTCACCGACCGTGGGCCCAACGTCGACGGACCGGCGAAGAACGAGAAGATCTCGCCGACACCGGGTTTCGTGCCGCAGATCGGCCGGTTCAAGTTGGTCGACAACAAAGCCGTGCTGCAGTCGAGCATCGAGCTGCGCAATAAGTCGGGTGTGCCGTTCAACGGCCAGGTCGATATCTCGGCCAGCACCGGCGAGACCATCAAGGATCTGCAGGGCAATGTCTTGCCGCCCACCGATCACGGTATCGACCCCGAAGGCCTGGTTGCGTTGGCCGACGGCACCTTCTGGGTCTCCGATGAATACGGCCCGTTCCTGGTGCATTTCGATGCCAAGGGCACCGAGATCGAGCGGCTGGCGCCCGGGAGCGGCCTGCCGAAGGAAATCGCGTTGCGCACCCCGAACCAGGGCATGGAAGGGCTCACCATCACGCCCGACGGCAGCACGCTGGTCGGGGTGGTGCAGAGCGCGCTCAACACCCCTGGCCTGAGTGGTTCGGCCAAGGAGGTGCCGTTCGCGCGCATCGTGACCGTCGATCTGAAGACCAAGGCGCAGAAGGAATTCCTGTACCCGCTGGAGAACCCGAAGCAGTCCAAGGTCGCGGTCTCGGAGATCACCGCGCTCAGCGCCACCACCTTCCTGGTCGACGAGCGCGACGGCAACCTCGCACCCAAGTCGGACAAGAAGATCTGGACCATCGACATCGCGGGTGCGACCGATGTCGGCCCGCAGTCGACCGTGCCCGGCGCGACCTACGACGCCGAGAAGGGCGGCCTGCTGATCGATGGCAAGCCGCTGGAAACCCTGATCGGCGTCACCCCGACCGCCGACGCTGTCGCCGCACTGACCAAGGCGGGCGTCACTCCTGTCGCGAAGAAGAGCAACCTCGACCTGTCCGCGCTGGTCGTCGCGCTCGACGAGAAGGGCAGGTTCTTCGGCCACGACAAGATCGAAGGCATCGCCACCCTCGACGGCGGCAAGACCATCTACATCGCCAACGACAGCGACTTCGGCCTCGCGGCGAGCCAAGGCGAGGTGCCACCGTTCGGCTTGAAGCTCAAGACGCTGCCCGACGGCACCCAGGACACCGGCGAGATCCTCGCGGTCGACACCACCATGCTGCCGGCGAAACTCGACGGCTACACCGTGAAGATCACCGTCAAGTAGTCGGCTCGCGCGCCTCGACCAGTACCGCAGCGGCCAGCGCGAGCAGCCAGACCGACATCGCGGAGACCTGGATGCGCTGGGCGATGCCGAGTGCGTAGGAGCCGGAGAGGTTGTCGGCGACCATCATCCAGATGGTCGCCGCCGACCCGATCGCCAATACCGCGACGCCGAACTCGCGCAGAATCCGCCAGCGGTGATAGCGGTAGGCGGCGACGCTGAACGCGAACGCGGCCACCGCGATCGAGGTGACGGCGAGTGTGCTGGTCAGCGCGTGGGGTTGGTGTAGCTGGGGGAACAGTCCGCTGCCGCAGTCGTCGGTGGCGGGGTCGCAATCGCTCAGTGGAAACATGGTGTCGGCGATAGTGGACCCGCCGAAACACAGCAGGGCGATCCAGCCGATCGTGGTCAACCGGCGGCGCGGAAAGACGAACAGTGCGCCGAGCGCCGCCGGGATCAGCAGGAAGCCGACCACCTTGTCGGCGGTGGCGAACACCTCGCGGTAGGGCTTGCCCTCCGCATCGAGTTCGCTGAGGAAGGAGTTGACCGGGTCGGTGTCGATCGGCAGCACGAATTCCAGCAGCCACGACGAATAGCACAGGCCGGCGACGGCTATCGCGAGAGCGATCAGCAACGAGTAGCCACGGGTGTGCCGTGCGGATTCGGTCACATCGACCATTGTGCTCGGCGGGCCCGGCCAGCACGGATAAGGCGCGGCGAGAGCTCGGACGTGGTTTCATCTCAGGCACGCACAGGTTGCTGTCAGGTTCACCGGGCAGGGTGGGTGGTAACCAAACGGAAAGGTCTCAGATGAGCTATGTGATCGCGCTGGCAAGCTTCGCCACGATCCTCGCGCTGACCGTGTCCGGTTTCGTCGCGGTGGATGCGTCGCGTGCGCGAGTGCGGGTTCGTGCCGAGAACACTCCGCGTCGTCGCTGAGTAACCGCGAGTCAGGGTTGGGAAAGCGCGCGCACGAGTGAGCCGATCTGCGCGGCCGCCGCGTGCGGATCTTCGTGCTCCCAGACCCGAACCACCTGCCAGCCTGCCGCGGTCAATGCGGCATCGGTAGCCCGGTCACGGGCCACATTCCCGGCCAATTTGTCGGCCCACCACTGGGCGTTGTTCTTGGGATCGGTCGCGTGATCAGGGCAGCGATGCCAGAAACAACCGTCGACATAGACGGCGATCCGCAGTCGCGGAAACACCACATCCGCGCGTCGGCGCTGGCCTTTGATGGGTGGGCGGTCGACGAAATAGCGCAGGCCCGCTCGGTGTAATTCGCGGCGAAGGGCCAGCTCAGGGCCGGTATTCGCGCGGCGCTGTTTGGACATACGTGCGCTCGTCGCCGAGTCGGTCACGAGCTTTTGCGCACTCACGCCGCCCAGCCGCCCATGCGGTCGAGGTGGTCGCGGACGTCGTCGAGGAAGCCGGGCGGGAAGCGGAGGTTTCCCATCGACGTGCGGCGCAGGAACCCGGCGGTGGCGCGGGGGGAGAGCAAGCGGGGCTCGGTGAGGAAGTTCTTCAGGTCTTCGTAGGGTTCGTGGACCGGCCAGGTCGACAGCGGAACCCGGTGCACCACACCCGCATGTCCCCAGGCGGCGCTCGGCCACGGTTGGCCGGGCGCGATCGGCTCGCCGAGGGTGAGCGGGTCCGACGGTGCGGCCAGGCGCTCGCCGACCCAGTTCGCCATCCGCACGCTCACCGCGTTGCCGACCAGTTTCCAGCGATGACCGTGACGCACGCCCGGCACGTCGAGGGCGGGGGCGGTCCAGTCGGCATCGAAGCCCTGTAATCGCTCACCGTCGATGATGCCCGGCGTCACGATCTCGCCCGCGGGCAGCCGCACCGCGGGCGGACTGGCGATGCCGAGACCCGAACCTCCCTTGAGGGTGGGCACCGCGTTCACCGCCCAGCCGAGGCCGCGGACACCCTCGGTCCAGTAGAAGCCGCACGGATCGCAGTCCGGATCGCCGTAGTCGCGCGGGCCCGCATCGTCGCCGAAGAGCACCTGGCGGGGGTCCTCGGTGCGCGAAGCCAGCATCAGCACGCGCTGGCGCCGCTGGGGTAGGCCGAACGCGCGCCCGTCGACGACCCGATAAGCCCACGTGTACCCGAGTTCCTCCAGCGCTTCGGTGATGTGGCGCATGGCCGCACCGCGCCCGAGCTGGAGCATGAACGGAACGTTCTCGATCAACAACCACCGCGGGCCCCGCTGCCTGCGCACCAGCCGGAACACCTCGTCCACCAGCCCCGATCGGCGACCGGTGATGCCTGCGGTGCGCCCGGCCTGCGAAAGGTCCTGGCAGGGAAAACCCGCCGCGACCAGCTCGGTACGGGCGGGCAGGGAGCGCAACCGGGTGATGTCGCCGTGCAGATCGGTGTCGGGGAACCGCGCGGCGAGCACGCCCTGAGCGCCGGGGTCGATCTCGCACAACAACTCCGACGACCAGCCGTGTCTGCTCAGACCGAGTTCGAGCCCGCCGATCCCGGCGAACAACCCGACCATCCGCATGCAGGACCCCTGTGTCTGTGGAACGCCGACGCGCTCGAGTTCGCGGCCATGATCGGCCGCTGCTCAGCGCTGGTGATAGCTCACGCTTGCGCCGCATTGTATCGGGCGGCCGAACAGCGACCAGGCCTCGAGTCCGCCGGTATCCGAGTGGGGCCGTCGGATCGAGCGAGCCGGTTCGGTCGGAAAATCGGTGGCCGGGGGAGGGGCTGCTCTGGGACTCTTGAAGGAGCCGAACTTGTCGGACCCCGGTGCGAACATCACCTTGCGTCCGTTTCCGGAAAACCAACCAGCCGACCGGGCATCAAGGGGGAGTTTTGTCTGTCACATCAGAGCTGGCGGCCGCCGAATCGGAGGACGACAGACCGGAGCGGCCTGCGCCGCGGTCGAGTGGGGGAATGCGATCGCTGCGGCGGTTTCTGCCCTTTCTCCGGCCGTATCGAACGCCGCTGCTGCTGGCCAACGCGCTGGCGATCCTCATGGCGAGCACCGCGATCGCGATTCCGCTCGTCATCGCGCGGGTGATCGACGGGCCGATCGCGCGGCGGGATTTCGTCGGTCTGCTGGTGCCGGTCGCGCTGGTCTTCCTGCTCGGCTCACTCGAATCGTTCGGCATGTGGGGCAGGCGATGGCTGGTGTCCAAGCCATCGACGATGTTCGAGATCACCATGCGCGCCAAGCTTTTCACGAAGCTGCAGGCGCTCTCGATCGGTCGCCACGACGGTTGGCAGTCGGGTCAGCTGCTCTCACGCGCCATCGACGACATGTCGGTGATGCGGCGGTTCGTCGCGTTCGCGGGCCCGTTCCTGATCGTCAACGGGGTGATCATGCCGACCGGGCTGATCGTGCTGTTCGCGATGAATTGGCAAGTGGGACTGATCTTCACGGTCACCTCGCTGCCACTGACGGTGTTCTGCGCGCGATTCGTGCGCCGGTTCGAAGGGGCCTCGCGGCGTTCGCAGGACCAGTCCGGTGACCTGGCCACCATCGCCCAGGAATCGGCGCAGGGTGTGCGGGTGCTCAAGGCGCTGGGGCGCGGCCGGTTCTTCGGTGCGCGATTCACGGCACTGTCCCGCGAGTTACAGCGCACCGAAATGGTGAAGGTGCGCCTGGATGCGACGCTGTGGGCAGCGTTGGTGACCCTGCCGACCGTGTCGATCGCGGTGTCGCTCGGGGTGGGTGGCTACTCGGTGGTGCACGGGACGATGACGATGGGCACGCTCGTCGCGAGCATCACCCTCGCGACGTTTCTGCAGTGGCCGATCATCTGGCTCGGGTTCCTGCTGTCGGAGCTGTTCGAGGCACGCACCGCGGCCGATCGCTACTGGGAGATCATCGACACCCCGCTCGACATCGCCGACCCACCGCATCCGGCGGAACTGCCCACCGCGCTGCACGGGGAACTGGTCATCGACCGTGTCCGCTTCGCCTACCCGCGATCCGATGACGGCCCGGAAAATACCGTCCTGGAAGAGATCTCGCTGCGGATCCGGCCGGGGGAGACGGTCGCGCTGGTCGGCGCGACGGGTAGCGGTAAGACCGCGCTGCTCGAACTGATTCCCCGGCTCTACGACGTGAGCGCGGGCAGCATCACCATCGACGGCATCGATATCGCCACCCTGCGGCTGGCCGAGCTGCGCCGGGTGGTGACGGTGGCCTTCGAGGAACCGGTGCTGTTCTCGGCCAGCGTGCGCGAGAACGTGGCACTCGGCGACCCGAACGCCACCGACGCCGACGTGCGGCAGGCGCTCGACATCGCGCAGGCGGCGGAGTTCGTCGACGCGCTGCCGTGGGGGCTCGACACCCGCATCGGCGAGCAGGGCATGAGTCTGTCCGGCGGCCAGCGTCAGCGGCTGGCTCTGGCCAGGGCCGTGCTCACCGGTGATACCGAAGCGCACGGCCGGATCATGGTCCTCGACGATCCGCTCTCGGCACTGGACGTGGAAACCGAAGAGCGCGTGCAGGATCGGCTGCGCGCGGTGCTCTCCGGGGCAACCACCCTGTTGGTCGCGCATCGGCCGTCCACTGCCGCGCTGGCCGATCGTGTCGCCCTGCTCGCCGACGGGCGCATTGTCGCCGAGGGCAGTCACGAGAAATTGCTGCGCACGAGCAGTCACTACCGCGAGCTGATGGGAGGTGAAGCATGAGCACCGAGACCACGGAAAAGGCAGCGCCGGAGGAGAAGTCCGATCTGGCGGCCGACTGGCGCGGCATCGCCAAGGAGGACGACACCGTCACCGGAACCGGAAATCTGGTGCTGGCCGGGCGATCCCGGCGCTTGCTCCTCGACCTGGTGCGGCCCTACCGCAAGCAAGCGATTCTCACCTTCGTCCTGATCCTGCTCGACAACGCGGCCAAGGTGTCGCTGCCGCTGTTCATCGCCTACGGGCTCGACCACGGCATCGACCAAGGCCGACAAGGCAATTGGGCGCCGATGATCGCGACCGTCGCCGGTTTCGTCGCGGTGACATTGCTGTCGGGGCTCACCACGTTCGCGTTCCTGCGGGCCTCCGGGACGCTGAGTCAGCGGGTGCTGTTCGACCTGCGTGTGCGGGCGTTCCAGCACACGCAGCGGTTGAGCGTGTCGTTCCACGAGAAGTACACCTCGGGCAAGGTCGTCACCCGGCTCACCAGCGATATCGAAGCACTGCAGGAACTGCTCGAAGGCGCGCTGAATCAGGCGCTGAGCGCGGTGATCTCGGTCGTGACCATCGCGGCGCTGCTGATCTGGCTCGACCCGCTGCTCGCCTCGATCGTGCTGATCGGGTTCGTGCCGCTGGTGCTGGTCACCCGGTGGGCGCAGCGGCGTCAGCGGGCCGGGTACCGGCGCACGCGCGGTGCCATCTCGCGCGTGGTCGTGCAGTTCGTCGAATCGATGAGCGGCATGCGGGCGGTGCAGGCGTTTCGGCGCGAGCACCGCAACGAGGAGGTCCTCGGCGTCGAGGATTCGGCCTACCAGAAGGCGACCACCACGGCGGTCCGCGGCATGGGCGACTACGTGGGGCTGTCCAATTTCATCGGCAAGCTGACCACGGTGATCGTGCTGCTGGTCGGGGCATGGCAGGTGATGGAGGGCAATCTCGCGATCGGTGTGCTCGCCGCGTACCTGCTCTACCTCGACCAGTTCTACGGTCCGCTCGACGAACTCGCGCAGGTGTTCAACTCCTACCAGTCGGCCGCGGCCGCGTTGGAGAAGATCTCCGGCGTGCTCGAGGAGGAACCGGCCGTCCCCGAGCCCGAACAGCCGGTCGTCCTCGAGCGGGCGAGCGGTGCGGTGCGGATGGACAAGGTCTGGTTCGGTTACAACGCCGCTGCGGTGCTGCCGGAATTCGACCTGGAGATTCCGGCCGGGCAGGTGGTGGCGCTCGTCGGTGCCACCGGTGCGGGCAAGTCCACGCTGGCGAAACTGCTCACCCGGTTCTACGACCCGAGCGGTGGCGTCATCACGCTCGACGGTGTGGATTTGCGCCACCTCGCCGATACCGAGCTGCGCAGGCACGTCGTGATGATCACGCAGGAGGCGTACCTGTTCTCCGGCACGATCGCCGACAACATCCGGCTCGGCAGGCCCGACGCGACCGATGCCGAGGTCGCCGCGGCCGCGCGTGCGGTGGGGTTGGACGTGTTCGTCGCGGGACTCCCGGATGGCTACGCCACCGATGTGCGAACGCGTGGCGGCAGGCTTTCGGCGGGGCAGCGTCAGCTGGTGGCGTTCGCGCGGGTGTTCCTGGCCGATCCGGCCGTGATCGTGCTCGACGAGGCCACCTCCAGCCTGGATATCCCCGGTGAGCGGCTGGTTCAGCACGCGCTGGAGACCCTGCTGCGCGACCGCACGGCCGTGATCATCGCGCACCGGCTGTCCACCGTGGCCATAGCCGACCGGGTGCTGGTGCTCGACGGTGGCCGGATCGTGGAAGACGGTTCACCCACCGAGCTGATCGCGGGCCAGGGCCGCTTCGCCGGATTGCACGCCGCATGGCGGGATTCGCTGGTGTGATGCGCCCGTGTTGTGCAGCCGTGGGGCTGGTGTCGCTTACCGTAGAGAGGTGACGACCCCAGCCCCGGGCCCGGCCGACGGCCCCACCGAGATCAAACCGGCCTCCCGGTGGCCTTCGGTGCTCACCTGGCGTGCCCACGACAACACCCGCATGGAATCGGTGCGGGTGACGGTGAACGGCAATCGGATCAGGGCCGCGGGCCGATTGATCGGCAGCGCGAGCGACGAGCACCCGGCGTTCAGCGCGTCGTATGACCTGGTCACCGACGAAGCGGGGGCCACCCGGCGACTGTCGCTGCGAACCACCACCGCGGCCGGTGAACGCCACGCCTCGATCTCGCGCGACGAGGAGAACTACTGGCTCGTCGACGCGGGCGGCACCCACGTGCGCTCCACCTTCGGCGGCGCCCTCGATGTCGACGTGGTGCTGAGCCCGTTCTTCAACACCCTGCCGATCCGCCGCTTCGGCCTCCAGAACGCCGTCGGCGATGTGCAGGTCCCGGTCGTCTATGTGCGACTGCCCGACCTGCTGGTGCAGGAAGCCGAACTCACCTATTCGAGCGCGGCCGACGGCATCAACGTCCTCTCGCCCGTCTCGAGCGCCACCCTGAAGGTCGATCCGGAAGGTTTCGTCCTCGATTACCCGGGGCTTGCCGAGCGCGCCTAACCCGGAGCGGCTAGCGCACAAGGAGTACGCGTGGCGGCTGCTGTGGTCGGTGCAATCGACTGTGAGCGTCGACGCACGACCTGCCCGTGTGCGGTCGTCGGCGCCGACCAGGCCAGGCGGTCGGCATTCAAGGCCTGCCGAGCGCGGCCATCGAACACCGACGGAATCTTCCCCGCGAGCAAGAACTAGAGCGCGCGCAACACTCCGCCGACTCGACCCGCGCGACGCAACTCGCCGAGCCAGTCGCTGGTGCCGGGAGCGATGCCGGTGATATCCCAGGTCGTGCGGCTTTCGTAGGCGGTGCGGCCCTGGAAACCCGTCTCGACAAGGTCGCCGAGAGTGCTGTGCGCACGCAGGGCATCGCGGGCAGTGACCAGTGTCTCGATCGCCTCGTCGAGCACCTGTTCCAGCGCGGTCGCGTTCGGTTCGCAGATGGCTCGCACCAGGTCGGGTGCGGTGCCGGCGACACGGGTTCCGTCGCGGAACGAACCCGCCGCCAGCCCGAGCGACAACTTGCCGCCCGCGGCGCCCGAGGCAGCCAGCGCTTCGGCCAGCACATGCGGCAGATGCGAGATCCGCGCGACCGCCTGATCGTGTTCTTCGGCAACCACCGGCACCACTACCGACCCGCAGTCCAACGCCAATCGCACCACCCGCGACCACGGTTCGACCTGCGTGCCCTCGTCCACACCCACGGCCCATACGGCACCTTGGAATAGCTCTGAATCGGTTGCGGCCCAACCGGATTGGGACGTTCCTGCCATCGGATGCCCACCCACGTACAGCCCCTCGAGCCCATGCTTGCGCACTGCGTCCAGCACCGGCCCCTTCACGCTCACCACATCGGTCAGCGGGCACTCGGGCGCCAGCGCGGCGATGTCGGCCAGCAGGGAGTCGACTGCGGGCATCGGCACCGCGATCACCAGCAGCGCATCCACCTCGGCAGCCCGGCGCAACACCGCGGACAGGTCGCCGGACACATCGAAACCGTCCGCACACGCCGCCGAAACCCCGGATGCGGAGCGGTTGTACCCGAACGCCGCGTACCCCGACGCGACGGCGGCGCGCAGCAGTGAACCGCCGATCAGGCCGGTCCCGAGCACGCAAACAGCCCCACGCTGGTCGATGTCCATCGGAACAGATTGGCACACGAGTTCATTAATGGGGGTTCGACAGACTACCGTTTGGTCCATGGCAGCACAGCGCTCGGGCACGAACAGGGCGACGTCGGATGACGACTTCGACGTCGAAGGGTTCGCAGTGGCCGTGGTCCGCGAAGAAGGTACATGGCGGGTCAGTCCGCTCAGCTCGGAAGCCCTGCACGATCTGTCGGCCGCCGAGACCGAGCTGAAGTCTTTGCGCAGCTCAGGTGCGGTGTTCGGGCTGATCGATGTCGACGACGAGTTCTTCATCGTGTTGCGGCCCGCGCCGAGCGGCACCCGCCTGCTCGTCTCCGACGCCACCGCGGCGATCGACTATGACATCGCCGCCGACGTCCTCGACGCGCTCAATGTCGAGATCCCCGATATCGACCCCGACGACCTCGACGACGTCGAACCGTGGGAAGAGGGCGACCTCGGTGTCCTGGCCGATCTCGGCCTGCCCGAACCGGTCCTCAGCGTGATCATCGCCGAAACCGACCTCTACCCCGACGAGCAGCTCGGCATGATCGCCCAGCGCCTCGGTTTCGCCGACGAATTCGCCGCGGTCCTGGACAAATTGCCCAGGTGACCGACGAAGACATGATGCGCGCCGCCATCGCGGCCGCAGCCGACGCCGACCCGCGCGATGTGCCGGTCGGCGCCGTCGTCTTCGACGCACAGGGCCGCGAACTGGCCCGCGCCACCAACGCCAGAGAAGCCCTCGGCGACCCCACCGCGCACGCCGAAGTCCTCGCCTTACGCGCAGCCGCCACAGTCCACGGCGACGGCTGGCGACTCGAAGGCGCGACCCTCGCCGTCACCCTCGAACCCTGCACGATGTGCGCCGGCGCCCTGGTCCTGGCGCGAATCGGCAAGGTCGTCTTCGGCGCATGGGAACCCAAAACCGGCGCCGTCGGCTCCCTCTGGGACGTCGTCCGCGACCGCCGCCTCAACCACCGCCCCGAAGTCCGCGGCGGCATCCTCGAACCCGACTGCGTGGCCCTGCTCGACACCTTCTTCAAAAACCAACGCTGACCAGCCGATTTAACAATCCTCGGACCCGTCCGGTACCGTAGTCGGCGGTGGCGTGTCCGAGCGGCCTAAGGAGCACGCCTCGAAAGCGTGTGAGGGGTAACCCCCCTCCGAGGGTTCAAATCCCTCCGCCACCGCCAAGAGCCCCTCACTTGTTCACGCAGGTGAGGGGCTTTTTCTTGTCTGGAAGGTGCGGCGGTAGGCCGAGGGGGAGGTGTGGACTGCCTTCGCGAAATGGTGACGGAAGGTGACCGGGGTGGCGAAGCCCGCGGCGGTCGCGATTTCCTCGATGGGGGCGTCGCCGGTTTCGAGCATCACCAGGGCTGCCTGGATTCGTTGGGCGATGAGCCATTTGCTCGGGGTCGAGCCGGTTTCGCGGGTGAAATGGCGCAGGTAGGTGCGGGGGGACAGGCCTCCCACGCGGGCCAGGTCCGGGATGCCGATCGGGTCGGCGAGGTGTTCGAGGGCCCAGGAGAGGCTGCGGGCGATGGGGGCATCGAGGGGTTCGGGCGGAATCGGGGACTCGATGTATTGGGCTTGGCCGCCGGTGCGGTGGGGCTGGATGACGAGGCGGCGGGCGACGGAATTGGCGACGGATGCGCCCAGGTCGTTGCGGACCAAGTGGAGGGCTAGGTCGAGGCCGGCGGCGCAGCCTGCGCTGGTGAGGATGTCGCCTTCGTCGGTGTAGAGGGGTTCGGGATCGACCTCGACCAGGGGGAAGCGCTCGCGCAGCAGGTCGGCGTAGCGCCAGTGGGTGGTGGCTCGGCGGCCGTCGAGCAGGCCTGCGGCGGCGAGCGCGAACGCGCCAGAGCAGATCGAGACGATCCGGGAGCCGTTGCTGTGCGCCTGCCGAAGGGCGTCGATCAGTTCTGGCGAGGTCGGTGCACGGGGGTCGGCGACGCTCGGGACCACGACCGTGTCGGCGGCGGCGAACTCCGCGAGGCCATAGGGGCTGGTCAGGGTCGCGCCACCGATCACCCGGACCGGATCGGGGGTTTCGGTGCAGATCTTCAGCTCGTACCAGGGCTGGTCGATATCGGGCCAGGTCAGGCCGAAAACCTCGATGACGATGCCGGTTTCGAACGCCGTCATCCCGTCGTACGCCAACACGGAGACCGAACTCATGTCTAAATCTTAGCGGTAGTAGTCATCTACGCCACTTCTCCCGATGGCGCGGAAGTCAGACCATAGAGATATGTTGAAGCAACTGAAGGACTTCGCCATCGGAATCCACGCCGCCAACGCGATCAGGCACGGCATCCGCCCGCCTGCCGCCGCTCGGCCCGAATGCGGCAAGGCTCGATGCGCGAGGAAGACCGGCTAGCGAACGAGAACTGTTGTCGGGTATTCACCTCGTCCGACCTGCGGTGTATTCCTCGCGTAATAGACTGGGTTACACCGATATCCGGGAAGGAACGATGATTATGCGCGGGCGACAGCCGCCACCCGCGAAGTCCGGGATCGGGCTCGGGGGAAAACTTCTGGTTCTCGTTGTGCTCGGCTGGGTCGCCGTCGGGCTGCTCGCCGCGGGCCAGCGGCACCACTTCGCGCATCTTCCGCGTGAATGCTCGGACTGGGCGACCATCGCGGTCACCGCCGCGGCGGGGCCTGCGAACTACGTCGGGCTCAATCCGCGCGTCACCGAATGCCAAGTGCCGCAACCGAGTCAATAGCCGGGGAACCCGAAGGCTCCCCGGCCGTCGGACTCAGCCTTGCGGTGGCGCGATCCTGCGCCGTTCGGCCTGGATCTCCTGCAACCGCGTGCCCTCGACATCGATATCGGGCACGATCCGATCCAGCCACTTGGGCATCCACCACGCCCACTTGCCCAGCAGCACAAGCAGAGCCGGGATGAGCACCATCCGGACCACGAACGCGTCCAAGGCCACGCCCGCGGCCAGTGCGAAGCCCATGGACTTGGCGGTGGGATCGGATTCCAGCAGGAACGAACCGAACACCGAGATCATGATGATCGCCGCCGAGGTCACCACGCGCGCACCGTGGTGATAGCCCTTGATCACGGCCTGGGTGGGGTCGGCGCCGTGCACGTATTCCTCGCGCATACGGGTCACCAGGAACACCTGGTAGTCCATGGCGAGCCCGAATACCAAGCCGATCAACATGATCGGTAGGAAGCTCACCAGCGGATGCGGGTCGTCGATCAGGCCGAGCTTGCCCTCCTGGAAGATCAGCACGGTCGCGCCGAAGGTGGCCGCCATCGACAGCAGGAAGCCGAGTGCGGCGGTGAGCGGGACCAGGATCGAGCGGAACACCAGGATCAGCAGGATGAACGCGGCACCGGCCACGATCGCCATGTACGGCACGATCTTGCTCAGCAATACGTGGTCGATATCGGCGTAGATCGCGGTGGTGCCGGTGATGCCGTAGGTCATCTTGTACTGCTCGTTCAGCGAGGACTCCGCGTCACGCGCCGACTGCACCAGATCCTTGGTCGACTGCGCGTTCGGGCCCGTTTTGGGGATGCCGTTGATCAGGGCGCCCGCGCCGTCCTCGCTCATCTGCGCTTCGGTGACCAAGTCCATGTCGGGATAGGACTGCAGCTTGTCGCGCAACGCGTTCAGCGCGGCGGGCCGCTGGTCGGGCGGGGTGTCGCTGAGGTCGACGGCCACCTGGAGCACGCCGTTGCTGCCCTCGCCGAAACCCTCGGTGCGCAGGTCGTAGGCCTTACGGACGGTGGTCGACTTGGGCAGACTGTCCTCGCCGGGCAGCCCGAGGTTCAGGTTCAGCGCCGGTGCGGCGAGCAGGCCGAGCACCGCGATCGCCAGGATCATCGTGATCGCGGGGAACTTGGCGATCACCCTGGCCACGCGGGTGCCGTTGGTGACGACGTTGTCGTCCTCGGGATCGTGCTGGGCGATCAGCGGCAGCTTCGGCTTGAACAGCGTCTTGCCGAAGGCACCGAGCAGCGCGGGCATCAGGGTGATGGCGGTGAGCACGGCGAACGCGGCCGCGACGGCACCACCCAGACCCATGAAGGTCAGGAACCTGACTCCGACGATGCTCAGTCCGACCAGCGCGATGATCACGGTGAGCCCGGCGAACACGACCGCCGAACCTGCCGTGCCCAACGCGGTACCGGCGGCTTCCTCGGCCGAATCCTGTACGTGCAGTTCGTGTTTGTAGCGCGAAACGATGAACAGCGCGTAGTCGATCGAGAGCGCGATGCCGATCATCGACGCCAGGAACGTCGTGAAACTCGGCACCGAGACGAACGACGTGGACAGGAAGATCAGCGACGTCGCGGCACCGAGACCGACGATCGCGGTGATGATCGGCACGAACGCGGCGACGATCGCGCCGAACGCCACGATCATCACCACCAGCGCCACTGCCATGCCGATCAGTTCGGCCTTGCCGCTCGGCATCTCCTGTTCCATCGCGATGGTGCCGCTGATCTCGACCGTCAGCCCGGCCGCTCGCGCGGAATCGCCTGCGTTGTAGGCGGCCTCGCGGTTCTCGGCGGTGACGTCGGCGAACTCTTTGATCGTGAACGGAACGCTGAAGAAGGCGACGGTGTCGGGCGCGGTCTTGTTCAGCACGTTCAGGGGCGCGCCGCTGCACGTCGACGGATCGGGTTGCGCTGTGAGACAGCCCATTTGCTCGGTGGCCGCGATCGGATCCTCGATCGGCTTCGCGTGGTCGACGATGTCGAGCCGACCGATCTGCTCGATCAACCCGGTGAGTGCCGCGCGGTTGGCCGGGTCGGTGAGCTTCTGCCCGACGGGCGCGCCGACGACATACGTGCCGGTTACCGCGTCGAACGCGAAGGCCGCCGACATGCCGGGGAAGTGCTTGTCGAGGATGTCGGTGGCGCGTTCGGAGGGCAGGTTCGGCATGGAGAAGTCGTCGGTCATCGGCTTCTGCAGAGAGGCGCCGAGGCCGCCGAGGATCACGAACAACAGCAACCAGACGGGCAGCACGATCCATTTGCGGCGGAAGGCCAGCTTGCCCCACCGGTACAGGTAGATGGACACGGTTGTTCTCCTCGAGGATCGGTGCGTAGCGCGGATCTTCCGGTCGAACTAACCCTTGAGTCTGCTGCCCAGCAACCTCGATATCAAGCACCGGTCCAGCACAGGTATGGAAAACAACACGACCCCGCAATCCGGTAGCGGACTGCGGGGTCGTGCGGGTGTGGAACGGATCAGCCGACCGAAACCGGCTGCTTCACCATTGTCACGGCGTTCTGGTTGCGCAGCTCCTCGAGCTTGGCGCCCTCGACGTCGATATCGGGCACGATGCGGTCGAGCCACTTCGGCATCCACCACGACCACTTGCCCATGATCACCAGCAGCGCGGGCACGATGATCATGCGGACGATGAACGCGTCGATCGCCACACCGGCGGCCAGCGCGAAACCGAACGACTTCGCGGTGACGTCGGTTTCCATGATGAAGGAACCGAACACCGAGATCATGATGATCGCGGCCGAGGTCACCACGCGGGCACCGTGGTGGTACCCGGACACCATCGCGTCCTTGGGCGACTTACCGTGCACGAATTCCTCGCGCATCCGGGTCACCAGGAACACCTGGTAGTCCATCGCCAAGCCGAACACCAAGCCGATCAACATGATCGGAAGGAAGCTGACCAGCGGTTGTGGATCGGAGATCAGGCCGAACGCGCCCTCCTGGAAGATCAGCACGGTCGCACCGAAGGTGGCCGCCATCGACAACAGGAAGCCCAGCGCCGCGGTGAGCGGAACCAGAATCGAGCGGAACACCAGGATCAGCAGCACGAACGCGGCACCGGCCACGATCGCCAGGTACGGCACGATCTTGCTGAGCAGCACATGGTCGACATCGGCGTAGATGGCGGTGGTGCCGGTGATGCCGTACTGCATGCCGTACTGCGCGGCCAGATCGGCTTCCGCGCCGCGGGCGTCGGCGACCAGTTCCTTGGTGTCCTGGTTGTTCGGACCGGACTTGGGGACACCGTTGAGCATGGCGCCCTGCTTGTTCTCGCTCCACTGCGGCTCGGTGACGTAGTCCATGCCGTCGTAGGAGGCGAGCTTGTCGCGCAGTGCGGTGACCGCGGCGTCGCGCTCGCCCTCGGGGGTCGCGGACAGGTCGGCGACGACCATGAGCACACCGTTGCTGCCTTCGCCGAAGCCTTCGGTCCGCAGGTCGTAGGCCTTACGGATGGTCGAGGTCTTCGGCATGCTGTCGTCACCGGGCAGGCCCAGGTTCAGACCGGCGGCGGGCGCGGCGAGCGCACCGAGCACGACAACCGACAGGATCAGCGCGACCCACGGTGCCTTGGCGATCAGCTTGGCGAAACGCTGACCGTTGGTCACCGAGGTGTCGTCGTCGGGGTCGTGCTGGGCGACGAGCGGCAGCTTCGGCTTGAACAGCGCTTTGCCGAAGGCGCCCATCAGCGCCGGCATCAGGGTGATGGCGGTGAGCACGGCGAACGCGGCGGCGATGGCGCCACCCAGACCCATGAAGGTCAGGAACTCCACGCCGACGATACCGAGCGCACCGAGCGCGATGATCACGGTGAGACCGGCGAACACCACGGCCGAACCGGCGGTGCCGAGCGCGGTACCGGCGGCTTCCTCGGCCGAATCACGCACGGCCAGTTCGTGTTTGTACCGGGAGACGATGAACAGCGCGTAGTCGATCGACAGCGCGATACCGATCATCGAGGCAAGGAAGGTGGTGAAGCTCGGAACTTCCATGACCGAGGTACCGAGCATGATCACCGAGGTCGCCGCACCGAGGCCGACGATGGCGGTGACGATCGGCACGACCGCGGCGACGATGGCACCGAATGCCACCACCATCACGATCAGCGCGACCGCCATACCGATCAGCTCGGACTTGCCGCTCGGCTGCTCCTGCTTCATCGCGATCGAGCCGCTGAGCTCGACGGTGAGGCCGGCGTTGCGGGCTTCCTCGCCGATGTCGAAAGCGGCGTCGCGGTTGGCGTCGGTCACGTCGGTGATGGTCTTGATGGTGAACGGGACGCTGAGCACGCCGACGGTGTCGGGTGCGGTCGCGTTCAGCACGTTGAGCGGCGCCGAGGAGCACTTCGACGGGTCAGGGTTGCTCAGGCAGCCCATCTGGTCGGTGAGCTCGATCGGGCTGCTCAGCTTCTCCTCGTGATCGACGATGTCGAGGGTGCCGAGCTTGGCGACGAAAGCGTCGATCGCCGCGCGGTTGGCCGGGTCGGTGAGCTTCTGGCCCTCCGGTGCGCCGATCACATAGGTGCCGGTGACGGCATCCATGGAGAACTGCTGGGACATGCCGGGGAAGTGCTTGTCGAGAATCTCGTTGGCGCGGGCCGACGGCAGTTCGGGCATGCTGAAGTCGTTGGACATCGGCTTGGCCAAGGTGGCGCCGAGGCCGCCGAGGATCACGAACAGCAGTAGCCAGACCGGCAACACGATCCATTTGCGGCGGAAAGCGAACTTTCCCCATCTGTACAGGTATACGGACACGCGGGTGCTCCTAGCGCGAAGAACGGGTGGGATAAGGGCTCGTAGACAGCACATACGGGCCACCCCTCGGGCCCGCCTCCACAACATCGTTTTCTGCCTACCGTGCGGTAGGTAGACTACCGAGAGAGTAAGTGGAGGAGCAACCTCAATTTTGGGGGCGCCGAATCCGTCACACCGAATCATGGGAGGATTGGCGCCATGCCCGCCCGAGACATCACCGACACCGTCACCGCAGGTGGGGGCACCAAACAGGCGATCCGCGACGCCGCGGTCGCACTTTTCGCCGCCAAAGGATTCGAGCAGACGAGCCTGCGCGAAGTCGCGGATGTGGTGGGAATCACCAAGGCATCGCTCTACTACCACTACGCGTCGAAGCTCGATCTGCTCCTCGCGATCATCGATCCGATCATCGACCACATGCGCGACATCGTCGAAGACATCGAGGCCGTGCCCTATGACGACGAGGGAATCCGCGCGGTCCTGCGCACCTATCTGCGCGGCATGATCCGCCACCGCGACGCAGGCGCGCTGTGTGTGCGCGACACCGCGGCCATCGTCAACGCCATCGCCGATCGCTATCCCGATCTGATGGAACCCACCCGTGAGCTGCGGCTGTGGCTGGCCGGACCCGACCCGACCCAGGCCTCGACCCTGCGGGCCGCCGCGGCCATCGAGGTGCTCGGGGTGGCGCTGCTGTCGTCGGAGCTGGCGCCAGGTGCCACCGACGAAGTGGTCGAGAAGACCCTCCTCGACGCGGCAACCTGTGTGCTCACCGCATGCGGGACCGCGTAGGTTCGACACGTGCATATCACCGCCCGAGTCGATTACGCGGTGCGAACGCTGCTCGAGCTCGCCGCGGCCGATGGCGTCGTCAAGTCCGAGGTCATCGCCGCCGCCGCGCAGATCCCGCCGAAAGTGCTCGAAACGGTGCTGGCCGAACTGCGTCGCGCCGAACTTGTGCTGAGCAGGCGCGGGCCCGACGGCGGGTATCGCCTCGGTCGGCCCGCCACGGAGATCTCGGTGGCCGATGTGATCCGCGCGGTGGAATCGCCGCTGGCTTCGGTGCGCGGGCAGCGGCCGGAGGACGTGCGTTATCCCGGTGCGGCCGAGCCGTTGCAGCAGGTGTGGATCGCGCTGCGGGTGAACATCCGAGCGGTGCTGGATAACGTTTCGATCGCCGATATCGCCGCCGACCGACTGCCCGGTTTCATCGGCGAATTGGTCGCTGACCCGGGCGCATGGGTGCGACGCGAGCCGCGCACACCGGCCGGGACCTGAGTTATCCACAGGCTTCGAGTTATCCACAGGGTGGGTAAAACCGCGGGGCAGCGGTGACCTGCGCGGGGTAGCCTTCGATCCATCATGTTGATCACCCTGCTGAGGACCTACCTCACCCCCTACCGGCCGCAATTGGCGGCTGTGCTGGTCCTCCAGCTGATCTCGGTTATCGCGATGCTGTACCTGCCCAGCCTCAACGCCGACCTGATCGACGACGGCGTCACCAAGGGCGATATCGGATACATCTGGACCACCGGACTGTGGATGCTCGCGGTGAGCTGCGTGCAGATCGTGGCCTCGGCGGCGTCGGTGTACTTCGGCGCGCAGGCGGCGATGGGTGCGGGCCGCGACATGCGCGGTGGTGTGCTGCACCGGGTGGAGACGTTCTCGGCCAGGGAGGTCGGAATGTTCGGCGCGCCCTCGCTGATCACCCGCTCCACCAACGACATCCAGCAGGTCCAGCTGCTCATCGTCATGTCGGTGACGATCCTGGTGATGGCGCCGATCATGTGCGTCGGCGGCGTGATCATGGCGCTGCGCGAGGATCTCGGACTGTCGTGGTTGCTGTTGATCGCGGTGCCCGCGCTGGCTCTGGCGATGGGCACGATCGTGGCCAGGATGGTGCCGGGGTTCCGGCAGATGCAGGAGCGTATCGACGGGGTCAACCGGGTGTTGCGCGAGCAGATCACCGGTATCCGGGTGGTGCGCGCGTTCGTGCGGGAGCGTCAGGAGATCTGGCGCTTCGGGATGGCCAACACCTCGCTCACCGACGCTTCGCTGCGCGTGGGCAAGCTGATGGCGCTGATGTTCCCGACCGTGATGTTGATCAGCAATCTGACCGCCGTCGGGGTGATCTGGTTCGGCGGACACCATGTGGACAACGGCACGATGCAGATCGGCTCGCTCACCGCGATGCTGTCCTACGTCATGCAGATCTTGATGGCCGTCATGATGGCCTCGTTCCTGGCGATGATGGCACCGCGTGCCGCCGTGTCCGCCGATCGGATCGGGGCGGTGCTCGAAACCGAGTCCTCGGTGCGCCCGCCCCGGCTGCCGCAACCCTTCAAGGGTGATCCGGCCACGGTCGATATGCAGTTCGCGGAATTCGCCTACCCCGGTGCGGAGAAGCCGGTGCTGCGCGGCATCCGGTTCACAGCCACGCCCGGCACCACCACCGCCGTTGTCGGTTCGACCGGCTCGGGCAAGACCACGCTGATCAACCTGATCCCGCGGCTGATCGACGTCACCGACGGTGCGGTCTACGTCGGCGGCACCGATGTGCGCCACCTCGACCTCGAATCGCTGCGTAACGGAATCGGATTGGTGCCGCAGAAGGCGTACCTGTTCTCGGGAACCATCGCCACCAACCTGCGCTACGGCAAACCCGACGCCACCGACGACGAACTCTGGCACGCGCTCGAGGTCGCCCAGGCGGCCGATTTCGTGCGCGAGATGCCGCAGGGTCTCGACACCCCGGTGGCCCAAGGTGGCACCACGGTGTCCGGCGGTCAGCGCCAACGTCTGTGCATCGCCCGCGCGCTGGTGCGGCAGCCTCGCGTCTTCCTGTTCGACGACTCTTTCTCCGCGCTCGACGTGGCCACCGACGCCCGGCTGCGCGCCGCGCTGAAGCCGGAAACGGCCGATGCGTCGGTGATCATCGTGGCCCAGCGGATCCAGACCATTCGCGACGCCGACCAGATCGTCGTCCTCGAGGACGGCGTGATGGTCGGAATCGGAACCCATGACCACTTGATGCAGCGCTGCTCGGAGTACCGCGAGATCGTCGAGTCCCAGCTGAGCGCGGAGGAAGCCAGATGAGGCCAGGTGGACCCGTTCCCGGAGCACCGGGGACGAAGGCCAAATCGTTCAAACCGTCGCTGAAACGACTGCTGAGCAGGCTGGCTCCCGAGAAGTTCACCGTCGGCGTGATCGTCGCACTGGTGATCACCTCCGTCGTACTGAACACGCTCGGCCCGTGGTTGCTCGGCAAGGCGACGAACCTGGTGTTCGACGGCTTCGTCGGCAAGCAGCTCGAACCCGGTCTCACCAAGGACCAGACTGTCGAACTGCTGCGCAGGCAGGGCGAGACCACCCGCGCCGACATGCTCTCGGCGATGAACGTCATCCCGGGAACCGGAGTCGACTTCGACGCCGTCGGTCGCGTGCTGATGCTGGTGCTTGCGCTCTATGTGGCCGCGTCGTTGTTCGGTTGGCTGCAGGGCTACCTGCTCAATATCGTCATCAACCGGACCGTGAAGCGCCTGCGCGACGAAGTGGAGCAGAAGCTGCACCGGCTGCCGCTGCGCTACTTCGACACCGCACCGCGCGGTGACGTGCTCAGCCGCGTCACCAACGACGTCGACAATGTCTCGCAGAGCCTGCAGCAGACAATGAGCCAGCTGCTGGTCTCGCTGTTCACCGTGGTCGGCATCCTGATCATGATGTTCTGGATCTCGCCGCTGCTGGCGCTGATCGCGCTGCTCACCGTGCCCGCCGCGATCGTGGTCACCGCGCAGATCGCCAAGCGATCCAAGCCGCACTTCGTCAACCAGTGGAAATTCACCGGTGAGGTGAACTCCTCGGTGGAAGAGGCCTACACCGGCCACGAGATCATCACCGCGTTCGGCCGCGGCCGCGAGGTCGGCGAGGAATTCGACAAGCGCAACAACCAGCTCTACGACGCGAGCTTCAAGGCGCAGTTCATCTCCGGCCTGATCATGCCCGCCATCATGTTCCTCGGGAACGTGAACTTCGTGTTCATCGCGCTGGTCGGCGGACTGCGGGTGGCCACCGGCAACCTGTCGCTCGGCGATGTGCAGGCGTTCATCCAGTACTCGCGCCAGTTCAGCCAGCCGCTCACCCAGATCGGCGCGATGGCCAACCTGCTGCAGTCCGGCGTGGCCTCGGCGGAGCGGATCTTCGAGATCCTCGACGCCGAGGAGCAGAGCCCCGATCCGCTGGTCGAGAACGCGCGTCCGGTGGATCGCGGGCGGGTGGAGTTCGAGGCGGTGTCCTTCGGCTACGACCCGGAAACGCCTGTGATCGAACGGCTTTCGCTGGTGGCCGATCCCGGTCATGTGGTCGCCATCGTCGGCCCGACCGGCGCGGGAAAGACCACACTGGTGAACCTGCTGATGCGCTTCTACGAACTCGACGCGGGCACCATCGCGATCGACGACGTCGACATCACCACGATCACCCGCGACCACCTGCGCTCCCGGATCGGCATGGTGCTGCAGGACACCTGGCTGTTCAAGGGCACCATCCGCGAGAACATCGCCTACGGCAATCCATCCGCGTCCGAGGAAGACATCCTCGCCGCCGCGCGGGCTGCCTATGTCGACCGGTTCGTGCACTCGCTGCCCGACGGCTACGACACGGTCATCGACGAAGAGGGTGGCGGGGTGAGCGCGGGCGAGAAGCAGCTGATCACGATCGCGCGCGCGTTCCTGGCCAAGCCGTCGATCCTGATCCTGGACGAGGCGACCAGCTCGGTCGACACCCGCACCGAGTCGCTGGTCCAGCACGCCACCGCGGCGCTGCGTCGCGATCGCACCAGTTTCGTGATCGCGCATCGGCTTTCGACGATCCGGGACGCGGATCTGATCGTGGTGATGGACTCCGGCCGCATCGTCGAACACGGGACGCACGAGCGACTGCTCGCCGAGCGCGGGGCGTACTACAACCTGTACAACGCCCAGTTCGCAGCGGCTCAGTAAAGCCTGGGCAGTCCGCACAATGCCCAGTTCAGGCGCGTCATGGAGGGCCTGGCAACATGGACGGGTGGCTGATCGCAGCGAGTTCTCCTTTGATGTAGGCACCCGACTGGACGGGGGTCGGCACGGTCGTACCGGGGTGATCTCGACCCCGCACGGCGAGATCGCTACGCCCGCTTTCATTCCCGTGGGGACGAAGGCGTCGGTGAAGGCCGTGTTGCCGGAGACCATGCGCGAGATCGGGGCGCAGGCGCTGCTGGCCAACGCCTACCACCTGTACCTGCAGCCCGGTTCGGACGTGGTGGACGAGGCCGGTGGGCTCGGGAAGTTCATGAACTGGCCGGGGCCCACCTTCACCGACAGCGGCGGGTTCCAGGTGATGTCGCTGGGGGTCGGGTTCAAAAAGGTCCTCGCGATGGAGGCCGTCGGGGTCCGGTCCGATCAGGTGATCGCCGCGGGCAAGGAACGATTGGCGACGGTCGACGATGACGGGGTCACCTTCCGCTCGCATCTGGACGGTTCGAAGCACCGGTTCACGCCCGAGGTGTCGATGGGGATCCAGCATCAGCTGGGCGCCGACATCATGTTCGCCTTCGACGAGCTCACCACCCTGATGAATACCCGTGGCTACCAGGAGAAGTCGCTGCAGCGCACGCACGAGTGGGCGCAGCGGTGCATCGACGAACACGAACGGCTCACCGCCGTGCGCAGTCATCGGCCGTATCAGGCCCTGTTCGCGGTGATCCAGGGCGCGCAGTACGAAGACCTGCGGCGCAAGGCTTGTCGTGAACTGGAGACGATCCGGGGAAGTGGCGGAACGGAATTCGACGGTTACGGCATCGGTGGGGCGCTCGAGAAGCACAATCTCGGGACCATCGTCGGCTGGTGCTGTGACGAGCTGCCCGAGGCGAAACCACGCCACATGCTGGGGATCAGCGAGCCAGAGGACATGTTCACCGCGATCGAGAACGGGGCGGACACGTTCGACTGTGTGAACCCGTCACGGGTGGCGCGCAACGCGGCGATCTACGTCGACGAGGGCCGGTTCAATATCAACACCGCCCGATTCAAGCGCGATTTCACCCCGATCGACGAGAACTGCGACTGCTACACCTGCGCCAACTACACCCGCGCCTACCTGCATCACCTGTTCAAGGCCAAGGAGATGCTCTCGGCGACGCTGTGCACGATTCACAACGAGCGCTTCACGATTCGGCTCGTCGATCGGATCAGAGCCAGTATCGAGGGTGGGTACTTCGACGAGTTCAAGAAGGAGTTCCTCGGGCAGTGGCGGGGGCGGATCAAGGTGCCGGGGGAGTAAGGGTGGTTGTTCTGGGTGAGGTTGTGTGGCAGAGCCCGGGGTTTGGGTGGTCCCGGGTGGTTTGACGCTGTGTTTATTGGAGCGCTGGCGCGCTCGAGCGCGGCCCCCTGGGGGCCGCGCCGGGGGGGGGGGTGGGGGTGGGGGAGGACAGCGCGAGCGAGGCCTGCCCGACCCGGACCACCCCGAAG
>NZ_JBHYRN010000047.1:0-27086 GCF_042749305.1 Nocardia sp. NPDC058705
GCTGGAGGCTTCGCCTCGGACGCAACGGCGGCTAACTCGCGGCCGGGCCGCTACCGCCGCTGCGCGGCGGGCCCTCCCTAGGGGTCGGGTGTGGGGGCTGGGAGTGCGGACATGGCGGGTTCGGGGTGTGCGGTGTGGTGGGGTGCGGGCTTCGGAGGTGTGGTGTGGTGTGGTGTGGGGTGGGGGGTTTGGGGTGTGGTTTACACCAGGCGGGATCGTAGGGCCGCGCGGAGGTCGCTGGTTAGGCCGACGGTGGTGAAGTAGTTTTCGGTGTTGCCGTAGGTTTCTTGGACGCTGGCGTCGGCGGTGCGTAGGTATTCCTCGCGGACGCCGAGGAGGTCATCCGAGAGGGCGTCGCCGTTGCCGATCTTTGGTTCGAGGAGTCGGCGTAGGGGTTCGACGGCTGCGTTGCTGGCGAGGAAGTCGGTGTAGACGTCTTCTTCGGTGACGCCGACTGCGCGGAGCAGGGTGGCTACTGCCCAGCCGGTGCGGTCCTTGCCTGCGGCGCAGTGGACCAGGACGGCGCCGTCGGCGCGGACGATCGAGCCTGCCAGTTCGGCGATCGCGGTGTGGGCTTCGGGCAGGGTCGGGAAGGCTCGGTAGACCTCGATCATGTGGGCGAAGGCGGAGACGGTCTTCGCCTCGTGCGGGGGTGCCTCTTCCATGCGCGAATCGAACGGTGTGACGTGCAGGCGGACGTCGTCGGGGAGGGTGTCGTGGCCGATGTGGTCGATCTCGACGATGCCGCGCAGATCGTGCACGTCGGTGACGCCCCATTCACGCAAGGTGGCGTGGCCTTTGTCGTCCAGGCCGCTCAATTGGGCCGAGCGCAGCAGCACGCCGGGGCGCACCGTGGTGCCGTCGGCGGTGCGCAGGCCGCCCACATCGCGGAAATTGAAGGTGCCGCTGAGAGCGAACTGGTCGGCGGGAGGCGAGAGAGTCACCCGACCAGGTTATCGGCGGTTCCGGTGCCGCCGCGCCCGAGTTCGCGGATCGGTCATCGGATGTGTCGCGTCCGTTCCCAGGGGTGCCACTGTGCCGTCGCCCACACCGAGCGAGCCTCGCCATGGCCCACTTGTACAATTGACCAGATGCGCGGATTCCGGCGCGGGGGTGCTGGATATCCAGGGATGCGAAAAATTGAGGCCGTATGGTCGGTTTTACAAAAGGTCGCATTCGGATAACAAAACAATCTTTCAGTCTGAAAAGGATGGCTGAACCAGTTCGTGAATCCTGAAAACCTTCTAAGATCGAGCTCGGTGACCACCAAGCTCGCATCGCCGCGGGCAGCGATATTTGTTGCCGAGGAGTCGTCGTTGAGCACCAGTCGTGAACTAACCGAAATTTCGCTACGGCCCGCTGTGTGTGATGCCGTCGAACAAGCTGCCGCCAGTTCGGACGCCACCGGTGTTCGGGCGCTGCGGGTGTTCTTACATGCTGGGCTCAGCACTTACTGGCCGCTGGTGAAGGCCGCGCCCGCTCGACGAATAGCCGCCTACGAAGCCGCGTTGCAGACCCTGCGGCAGCGGTGGACGCCCTCGGGTGAGACCGTCGGCGATCCGACCGCGGTCGCGATGTTCCGCGAGATGGACAACGAAGCCGCCGACTTCCTCGGGATGTGCGCGCGTCTGTCCGGCACGCAGTGGCTCGAACCGGTCGATTCGGTCGCGGGCTACCTCGTTTCGGTGTTCCACGGCGCGGTGCTGCGCTGGCTCGCCGACGGCAACGACGAGACCATTCTCGTGGTGATCGACGACCTGGTCGGCTGCCTGACGCTGAAGGCCGTCGAAAGCTGATCCCGCGATGCTGGACGATTGACCAAATAGGTGGTTCAGTAGACGGGTGACCCAGATGACATCGCTGCACCATCTGCACGCGGCGACCGCGGAGCTCGACCCGCCGCTGGCCGCCGTCGACCTGACCTCGCTCGATCGCAATGCCGCCGACCTGGTCCGGCGAGCGAACGGCATCGCGGTGCGGGTGGCCAGCAAGTCGGTGCGCTGTCGCGCCGTGCTCGAGCGCGTGCTCGGCGATGGCCTCACCGCCCGCGACGGCTTCGCCGGGATCATGGCGTACTCGTTGCGCGAGGCCATCTGGCTGGTCCGCCTCGGCGCTCGCGATGTCCTGCTCGGCTACCCGGTCCTCGATCGGGCCGCCCTGGCCGAGCTCGCCGCCGCGCCCACCCTGCTCGACGCGATCACGCTGATGATCGACGATGTCGCCCAGCTCGAACTCATCCGCGCCGCGCTCGGCACCGATCTGGCCCACCCGCGCGTCTGCCTCGATGTCGACGCCGCGTTGCGGATCGGTCCGCTGCATCTGGGCGCCCGCCGCTCGCCCGTGCGTACTCCCGAAGAGGCCGCCGAGTTGGCCGCCGAGGCATTGCGACGCGGATTCAATGTGGTCGGTGTAATGACTTATGAGTCGCAGATTGCCGGTCTGCCCGACAGTAATCCCGCGGTCCGGGTGGTGAAACGCCTGTCCGCCATCGAAATCGGACGCCGACGCACCCGGGTACTCGACGCGGTCCGCGCGGTGGCAGGCGAACTGGAGATCGTCAACAGTGGCGGCACCGGTTCGATCGAGGTCTCGATCAGCGACCCCGACGTCACCGAGGTGACCGCGGGTTCGGGCCTCTACGTGCCCACCCTGTTCGACCACTACCGCTCGTTCACGCCCCGTCCAGCGCTGTTCTTCGCCACTCCGGTCCTGCGCAAACCCGCCCCCACCATCGCGACCGTCTTCGCGGGCGGCTATATCGCCTCGGGTCCAGCCGGCCCCAGCCGCGTGCCGGTTCCCGTGTGGCCTGCCGGGCTGAAACTGCTCGGCTCCGAAGGTGCGGGCGAGGTCCAGACACCACTGGCGGGTGGCGCGGAACTCGAGATCGGCGACCGCGTCTGGTTCCGTCACGCCAAGGCGGGCGAGCTGTGCGAACGCTTCGCCGAGATCCACCTGGTCGACGAATCCGGCTCACGCACAACGGTTCCCACCTACCGTGGCGAAGGGCAGTGCTTCGGCTGAGACCGTACGGCTCGGCAGCACGAACTGCTCAGCGCGGCTACGCGAACTACTCGGCAGGGTTGCGCGCCTGCCTTGGTGCGGCTGCGCGACTGGCTCGGCGGGGTTTGCGCGAACGACTCAGCGCAGTAGCGCGATGACCTCGTCGTCCTCGAGCTGATGAAAGTCGTCATAGGCCATGCCGACTCCACCGAGGTCGGCAGGCGTCCACAGGCAGACGAGCTCATCGCACTCCCGCTCCACCCGCGCGGCCGCCTCGGGCGAGGACACCGGCATCGCCACCACCAGCCGCTCCGGCTGCTGCGCCCGAGCCACCCGGCACGCGGCCACCACCGTCGCCCCGGTCGCCATCCCGTCGTCGACGATCACCACCGTGCGCTTCGCCAGGGGAATAGCCGCGCCGGTGCGCAGGATCGACTGCCGACGACGGAGTTCGGCACGCTCGGCCTGTTCCACCTCGTCGAACGCCTCGGCGGTGACCCCACTGCGCTCGACGACGTCACGATTGAGCACCAGAAGCCCGCTCTCCCCGAGCGCCCCCATCGCCAACTCCGGCTGCCACGGCAACCCCAGCTTGCGCACCAGCAGCACATCGAGTTCCCCGCCGATCGCCGCGCTCACCGCCGCCGCCACCGGCACACCCCCGCGTGGCAGCCCGAGCACCAGCGGACGGGTGGTCCGCAGGTGTTCGAGGGCCGTGCCGAGGGCGCGGCCCGCCGCTGCGCGATCCGGGTAGACCATCGCCTCGAACGCTACTCCGGTGCGGGATCAGCGGAAATGGTGAAGCGGCGCAGCGACAGGCTGGGATTGGCGGCCCGCACCTTCGCCAGGTGCGCCGGATCCACCGTCGCGGTGAGCACGCCCGGCTCGTCGCCGAGTTCGGCCAGCACCGTTCCCGCCGGATCCACGATCATCGACGCGCCGGCCCCGCGCGGTGCGCACTGATCGGCCGCCGCCACGTACACGGTGTTCTCGATGGCGCGCGCCCGCAGCAGCGTCGTCCACTGATCGACCTTGGCGGGCCCCGGAATCCATTGCGCCGGCAGCAGCAGCACGTGTGCGCCCGCCGCCGCGACACGCCGACAACCCTCCGGAAATCGCAGATCGAAACACGTCTGCATGCCGAATATCACACCGTCGACAGTGAATGTGGCAGGCGCGACGATCGGTCCGGCGGCCACCACATCCGATTCCAGATGCCCGAACGCGTCGTACAAATGCACCTTTCGATACAGCGCCACCCGCGCGCCGTCGGGACCGTGCGCGACGAGCGTATTGCTGATCCGGGTGGCGCCCGGCGCGGGCAACTCCACCATTCCGGCTACCAGGAACACTCCGAATTCGGCTGCGAGCGCGGCGAGTCCGGTGGTGAAAGGACCGTCGAGCGGCTGCGCGACGGCCACGACACGCTCATCCAATCGTGTCACGGCAAACATCGAGTATTCCGGTGCCACCACCACCCGAGCGCCCGCGTCGGCCGCCGTCCGCACGTGTTCGCGCAGGGTCGACAAATTCGTGTCGGGGTCGGTTTCGGGCGCGAATTGGACCACCGCGATCGGCACCGTCACCGGCTCGAGTTCCTGATGTGTTGACCCGTTCTGCAGTTGCATAGGTCTCACCGTATTCACCTGGTGGTTGGGGCAGCTACCTCCAGGCAGTAAACTGGTGGTCAATGAACACAAATGAGGTCGACAGCGTTCCTGCCGACAACGACAGGAACGACACCGGCCCGACTTTCGCCGATCTCGGGATCGATGACCGCGTACTGCGGGCCATCGCCGATGTGGGCTACGAGTCGCCGTCCCCGATTCAGGCGGCGACGATTCCCCCACTGCTCTCCGGCGCCGACGTGGTCGGCCTCGCCCAGACGGGCACCGGTAAGACCGCCGCATTCGCGATCCCGATTCTGATGAACCTGGACACCGCGCAGAAGAAGCCGAGCGCTCTGGTGCTCGCGCCGACTCGTGAGCTCGCGATCCAGGTCGCCGAGGCCTTCGGCAAGTACTCCTCGCACATCCCCGGCCTGCACGTGCTGCCGATCTACGGCGGGCAGAGCTACGGCGTGCAGCTGTCGGGTCTGCGCCGCGGCGCGCACGTGGTGGTCGGTACGCCCGGTCGCGTGATCGATCACCTGGAGAAGGGCACGCTCGATCTCTCCGAGCTGCGCTACCTGGTGCTCGACGAGGCCGACGAGATGCTCAAGATGGGCTTCCAGGAAGACGTCGAGCGCATCCTGCGCGACACCCCCAAGGACAAGCAGGTCGCGCTGTTCTCGGCCACCATGCCGGGCGTGATCCGCAAGATCTCCAAGCAGTACCTCAACGACCCGGTCGAGATCACGGTCAAGTCCACGACTCAGACCAGCTCCAACATCACCCAGCGCTACGTGCAGGTGTCGCATCAGCGCAAGCTCGATGCCCTGACGCGCGTGCTCGAGGTCGAAGCCTTCGAGGCGATGATCATCTTCGTGCGCACCAAGCAGGCCACCGAGGAGCTGGCCGAGAAGTTGCGCTCGCGTGGTTTCTCCGCCGCCGCGATCAACGGCGACATCGCGCAGAACCAGCGTGAACGCACCATCGGGCAGCTGAAGTCGGGTGGCATCGACATCCTCGTCGCCACCGACGTGGCCGCGCGTGGTCTCGATGTCGACCGCATCTCGCACGTGGTCAACTACGACATCCCGCACGACACCGAGTCCTACGTGCACCGCATCGGCCGCACCGGCCGCGCGGGCCGTTCGGGTGAGGCGCTGCTGTTCGTGGCCCCGCGTGAGCGGCACCTGCTCAAGTCGATCGAGCGGGCCACCAAGAGCGCGCTCACCGAGATGCAGCTGCCGTCGGTCGACGACGTCAACGCGACCCGTGCCTCGAAGTTCGGTGACTCGATCACCGAGAACCTCGCCTCGGACAACATCGCGCTGTTCCGCAAGCTGATCGAGGACTACGAGGCCGAGCACAACACCCCGCTCGCCGACATCGCCGCGGCACTGGCCGTTGCCGGCTACGACGGTGACAACTTCTTCATGTCGCCCGAGCCGGAGCCCGCGCCGCGTCGCGAGCGTGACTTCGATCGCGACCGTGAGCGTGCCCCGCGCCGCTACGACGACGAGGACCGTGCTCCGCGTCCGCCGTCGTTCAACCGGGAGAACGGCGAAGAACTCGCCACCTACCGGATCAGCGTGGGCAAGCGCCACCGGGTGGTGCCGGGCGCGATCGTCGGCGCCATCGCCAATGAGGGCGGCCTGCGTCGCAGCGACTTCGGCCACATCAGCATCCGGCCCGACTACAGCCTCGTCGAGCTGCCCGCCAACCTGCCCAACGAAACGCTGGAAGCTCTGCGGCGCACCAGGATCAGCGGTGTGCTGATCCAGCTGACGCCCGACCAGGGCGCACCGGCGCAACGGCTGAACGCTCGTGGCCCGCGCCGCGATCGTGAGGCGCGTCCGCGCACCGAACGGCGCAAGCCGCGCACCTGAGCCTCGCTCGTGTGCACCAAGGTCGTGGGCGGCGCCTTCGCGCCGTTCGCGGGTAGTGTGCTGGTCTTTCGCAACGCTGGTTAAGGTGTTGGGCGTCGGGTGTGCGTGAACACAGGAGGGCCGCGCTTGTTCGTGTCGGGTGATCGGGTGGTCGGTGCCGTCGGCGATCTCGCGCGCGCGGCGAACTGTGAGTTCGCGGTGCTGCGTGGCATCGACGCCGCCCTCGGCAACCTGCCCGGGGTGCCCGACACCACTGCGCTCGTGCGTTCAGCCGAACCTTCCGCCGAACTGCTCGCGCACTTCGGTGAGCGGCTGGTTCGGATTCCGTCGGCCGAAGTGGTCGGTGGGGATGCGTCGGCCCGGATCGCGGCGCTCACGGCTGCCGCTGACGCGACCGCGCAAGCACTGCGTGCCGGTGCGGAGGCGATTCACGGTGCGGTGTTCTTCGATGGCCGATTCGCCTGCGGTGCAGAACTATTGGTCCGCTCTGCCGACCTTGCTGGTGGTGCGCCCGCTGTGGGCGAATCAGGCGGCGCTGTCGAGCGCTTGCGCGATGTCGACATCGCATCAGGCTGTGCTGCTGGCGAGCAATCGCACGGTGTCGCTACAGAATCAGGCCGTGCCGTCGGCGAGCAATCTCGTGTCGGCATGGAGTCGGGCCGTGCCGTCGGCGAGCAATCACGCGGTCCTGACAGGGAATCAGGGCTTGCCGGTGGCGAATTGCGCTACACGCTGCACGGCGGTGTCGGCCGGGTAGTGGTCGGCGTGCCCGCGTCATTGCAGCGTGGGGTGGTCGCGCAGGTGTGGACGGCGGGGGTCGACTCGGCGTCGGTGGTCGGACAAGCTGCGAGTCCTGGGGCGGTGCTGTCGAATTCGGACGTCTCGGGCTGGTCGCGTGCCGTCGATTCAGTGCCGGAGGCAGGGTCTGCCGGCGGCGAGACCAGCGGGTTCGACGGGTCGGCGACGGTTTCTCCGGCTGATGGCCGAGTGCTGCGGCGCGAACTGGCTGCTGGGCGGACGCCTTTCGAGCGCGTCGCGGCCTCGGTGCAAACGGTCAAGGTCGACTCTGCACGTGAAATGCTGTGTGCTCGGCTCGAATTCGCGGCATGTGCGCAGGCGCTTGCCGACGCGGGTGTTGGCGTCGATCCCTCGGCCTATCTGTGGACTACCAAAGGCGTGCGGCGGGTGGCGACACACGAGTTGGCGCCGGTGTATTCGGCGCGGCGGGCTCGGGTGGAGCTGATCATCGAGGACAAGCTGGCGGAATTGCTGCCGGTGCAGTGGGGTGATCCCCGCTATCTGGCGTGCGGTCGGTGCCCCACGTGCCGTGCGGCCGCGGCGAATGCGCGAGACCTGTTGTTGGTCGCGGGAATCCGCGCCACGCAGCGGGCCAGGCTGCGCGAAGCAGGCGTGCTCACCATCGACCGCCTGGCCACCTCCGACACCCCGGTCCCCGGTCTCGCCCCCCGCACTCTCGCGGCCCTGCGCAAACAAGCCGACATCCAACTCGTCCGCGAACGCACCGGCCGCCCCGCCTACCTCCTCCGCGACGCCACCGCCCTCGGGGCCCTACCCGCCCCACGCCCCGGCGACCTCGCCCTCGTCATCGACCTGGACCGCCACGGCGCCATCACCGGCCTCGAACTAGCCGACGCCACCACCATCGTCTTCCGCCCGGTCATCGCCGGCATCGCGCAGGCGAGCACCGTCGGCAATCGAACCGTCCCGGTCGGCCCGAGGGACACGAACGCCGTGGTCTTCGGGCCCGGCGGCGTCGAACCCGCGAACCCGGCCGGTTATCCGCGCGCCGACTCGTCGGGTGCGGGTGCTGTCGGACGAATGGACGATGGCCGCACCGCCCACGGTCGCGCGGGCGGTGGTGTCGATCCCGCAGAGGCTGACACCGTCGCTTTCGCGCGCATAGTTACCGGTGAATCGGTGACCGATCCGCGCCCGGGTGGTACCCGTGGCCCTGGTCATTCTGTAGTCGGTGGGGCGATCGGTTCTCTGCCGGGGGCAAGCGAAGGTCGCACGGCCGGTCCGGGCGAGTCGGACCCGGTGAATGCGGGCGGTGGCGCAAGCGGTTTTCGGTCGGATGCAAGCGCAGGTGTCGGAGAGTTCGACGCGGTGACCGTGGGGGGTGGTGCCCCGTCGGCGCAGGGCGTGCTCGAGGAATTGCTGGAGATCATCGCCGAGCATCGGGCGGCGGATCCGAATGTGCGTGTGTACCACTATGGTTCGGATGTGCGGACGGCGCTGCTCGACGGTGCGGGGCAGCTCGGGACCGGGGCTGATCTGCTGGACGAACTCCTGGCTGATCGCGCGCTGGTGGATCTCGCGCCGATCGTGCGCACCGCGCTGCTGATCGGTGAACAGTCCTATGACGCAGCGGGACTCGCCGCGTTGCTGCCCGATACGCCGGGGCGTGCGGCGACGGTGCTCGGTATCCGGGACTGGTTGCTCGATCGTGCGGCCGAGGCGGGAATCGCGGTGCCGGGCAACGGGTTCGTCGTCGCGGAATCCGATGTGCCGCCCTCGCTGCACCCCGGCTCGCTGGAAGCGGCGCTGAGCGAGTTCGCCGCCGACGCGCAAGGAGATTCGGCCCGCGCTGCCGCCCTGACGGCCGCGGTGCTCGGCTATCACCGGCGCGAACGCCAGCCCCGTTGGTGGGCCCATATCGATCGCCTCGGTCATCCCGTCGGCGAGTGGGCCGACGCGCCGGGCGTGCTCGTCGTGGAGTGGGGCACCGTCGACACCAAATGGCATCGCACACCGCAACTTCCGACGATGCGCCGTTATCTCACACTCACCGGCAGGTTGGGCACGGGCGCCACGCTCACCCCCGGTACCCAGATGGTCACGATCTACGACGGTGCCGCCGCGGCGGGCATGACCCAGACGCTCGGCCGTCGCGCCACCGCCACCGCTACGGTGCTCGGTTGCGCCGTCGACGCGAACTTCGACGACACGGTGCGACTGGAGGAACTGCTCCCGGCGGGCTGCCCGCCCTACGACGACCTACCCGCCGCGATCGCCCCCGGGCCGCCCGAGGGAGAAGCCGAAATCGAGGCCGCCCTCGAGCACACCGCCCAGGACCTGCTGATGAGCCTGCCGTGGGTGCCGGAGAACGCGGTCTACGACCTGCTGTTGCGCCGGGCGCCACGACTGCGCGACGGGATGGCGCTGCCGCAGCCCCACGACGACCTCGGCGCCGTCCTGGCCCACGCGGTCGGTGCGCTGGACGCCTCCTACCTGGCTGTGCACGGCCCACCCGGCACCGGCAAGACAGGGATCACCGGGCGTGCGCTCGAGCGCCTGGTCACCCGGCACAAGTGGCGGATCGGCGTGGTCGCGCAATCGCACGCGGTGATCGAGCGGATCTTCGACGCGGTGGTCGAAGCAGGTCTGCTGCCCGAACTCGTGGCGAAGAAGGACGTTGCGTCGGTCGGTCCGGAATGGTCGGCGATCGATGCCACACGGTATCCACGCTTCCTCGACAACGCTGTGAACGGGTGTGTAATCGGTGGCACCACAGCTGATTTCGTCGATGACCGACTGATCGCTCCCGGTGCGCTCGACCTGTTGGTGATCGCCGACGCGGGTGAATGCTCACTGGCCGACACCGTTGCGGTCGCGGTGAGTGCGCGTAACCTGCTGCTCATCGGCGATCCGGTGCCGGCCAGGTCGCAGGCGAAACATCCGGAACCGGTGCAGGTTTCGGTGTTGGAGTGGCTGTGCGAGGGCGCGGCGACCTTACCCGTCGAGCGCGGCTATTTCCTCGACCGCACGTGGCGAATGCATCCCGCGATCTGTGAACCGGTGTCGGCGAGCTGCTATGACGGGCGGCTGCGGGCGGATGAAGCGATCACGCTGACAAGGGATTTGGCGGGTATCGCACCCGGGGTGAGCACGGTGCTGGTCGAGCATCGTGGCAGCGCCACGGAATCGGATGCGGAGGCGCGTGAAGTGGTGCGGCAGGTGCGGGTCCTGCTCGGTGAGACCTGGACCTCCGATGGGGGAACTCGCAAACTGCATCCGCACGACATCGTTGTCGTCGCGCCCTACGCGGCGCAGGTGGCGCGGATTCGAACGTTGCTGGCGCGGGCCAAGATCGAGGATGTGCTCGTGGGGACGCCTGATCGGTTCCGGGGGCGCGAAGCCGCGGTTGTGCTGCTATCGATGACTACGTCGACGCCTGCTGACGCCCCGTTCGGTATGCGACCGCTGTTGTCGCGCACCGTCATTCACGCCACGCTGTGCCGGGCCATGTGGAAGGCCATTGTCATTCGGTCGCCGCTGCTCACTGAGTATCTTCCTGACACTGAGGAAGAGCTGGCTGATCTGGCGGGGTTTCTGCAGCTCGGGTAGTCGCTTCAGACGCTGCGGAGTAGGCGGCGTAGCCATTCGACGGCGGAGTCGGGGGTGGCGGGGGTGATGTCTATGTGGCGGCTGGCGTGGACCAGGTAGCGGCCGTCGCCGGGGAGGTCGATCCAGGACAGCACGCCTGCGGGTTCGGGGTCGGTGCCTGCGGCTACGAGGATCTGGCCGATGCCGGTGCGGGGGCGTTGGAGGAGGCGGCGGATGCGGGCGGCGTCGGAGGGGCCTGCTACGGGGGCGGTGACCAGGTCGCGGCTGTCTTCTTCGACGCGGGTTGCGGGGGCGGTGATGCGTGGGACCAGGCCGGGGGGTTGCGAGGGGAGTCGGGAGAATATTTGGGCGGCAAGGCGTTTCGTGCTTCCCACCTGGACGTGGACGGAGCCGCCGCGGTCGGGTGCGGTGCCGGGGTCCTGTACCGCGAGGACCGCGACGTCGGTGGTAACGGCGCCGAGCATCCGCACGGGGGCGGGCGCGTGGCCGCAGACCTCGACCCGGATCTCCGGCTTCGCCAGTACTCGCAGGGCGGCCGCGAGGTCGGCGTCGAGGGTGCGGTCGCACCAGGCGTCGAGCGCGGGTTGCTGGGCGGCGCGCTCGACGGTGTCGCGCGCGGACGCACGGACGGCGAGCGGATAGGGGATCCGGTCGCCGTCGGTGCGGGCCCAGGTCAGCGCGAACTGGTCCGGGGTGAAATGCCAGTTCACTCCCGTTCGGTCCACTCACCGAGCACGGCGGGACTGGTCGGCTCCATCTTCCCGATCAGCGCATTCACCTCGTCCGCGGGCTCGAGGTAGGTCGGTTCGTCCTCGAGGTACCGCAGGAACTCGTCGTCCTCGTCCTCGGGCTCCTCCGCCTGCGGGGCAGGCCGCGGACCGTTGGACGGCCGCGTCTGATCGGCGGCAGCGATCGCCCCGCCCATCATGCCGCCGATGGCACCCGCACCCATCCCCGCCGCGGCTTCACCGCCGGTCACCGTGGCGTCACGCTCCACCCGTCCCTCGCTCGCGGGCTCGGTCGAGGCGGTGTTCTCCTGACCGGCGGCAGCGGAAGTGTTGCCCACGCCGGTGTCGGTCGCCGGACTGCCTGCCGCGGCCGCGCTTGTCGTCGCGGAACTGGTCTGCTTCTGTTCGTCTTTGGCCGCGGGGCGGGGTCGGCTGCCCGTGTGGAGTGCGCCAGGGGAGGTTGCGGTTGTCGATGCCGGGGTGGTGGCGCCGGCGCTGGTCAACGGCTGGCCCGGGGCCGACGTCGCGGCGGGAGCCGTAGTCGCGGGGGGTGTCGCGTTGGCGGAAACGCCAGGGGCCGTGGCTTTTCCGACGGCCGCGGATGCACCGCTGCTCGGGACGGTCGTGCCCGCGCCGGCGATCGCCGAGGATCCGGCGGGCACGGTGGCAGCGGGCGTGGTCGCCGGTGCGGCTACCGAGGCGATGGCGGTGGACGCGGTCGACTGCGGAGTTCCAGCAGACGGCACGGTGCCCGACGGAGCCGCACCGGCAGCGACAGTTCCTGTCTCCGTGGCGATTCCGGTGAAAGCGGGCACCCCCGACCCGGTCGGCAGGAAGGCTCCGGCGTAGATGGTCTCCATCGCCTGCACCGCATCGAGACGGGCGTTCTCGGCCGCACGCGCGATCGTGGCATTGTTGGCGGCCTGCTCGGAGTCGAGCAGTGCGGCAGACGGATCAGGCTGTGCCTCAGCGGGTTCGGCAACAGCAGCGCGAACGGACTCCGCCGCGTCACTGGCTTGGCTCAGCCGCACCCCGACCGCGGTCAACACATCAGCGATCCGCCGACCCGCCTGCTCGAAGTCGCGCACGGCATCCGAGGCCTGCTGGGCGGCCGCACCACGCCAGCCGTCGGCGATCGCGGCACGGATCTCACCGTGCGCGATCTCCACCCCGTCGCCGAGGCCGGTGGCGGTGGTCAGGAATGTCTCACCAGCACTCGACAATGCCGCCGGATCGAGTTGCCTTACCGCATTGTGGATTTCGGCGTGGGAGAGGTTGTCGAAGACTTCGACGACGGACACGAAGTCCGCATCGGTACGTCCGGAAAGACTACGCATCGCCGCCACCGCCAGGTACCTCGATCGCGGCAACCGCGCCCGCCAGTACCTGATCCTGCTCGCGGTAGTTCGCCCCGGCGGCGCGGAACACCGCGGCCAGTTCGCGCGCGGTGCTCGCGTAGGCACGCAGTTCGTCGAGCGCCGCGATCGCCTTGGTCTCGAAGCCGGTGCGCAGTGCACCGCCCGAGGCAAGCCCGCCGAAACCGGGAATGACCGCAGTCTGGCTCAGCGCGAGCACCTGGGCGTCGACTTCCTCGGCAAGCCGCTCGTAGCGCAGCGCGCACCGTTCGGGCGCGCCGTCGGCGACGAGCACCCCGTCGATCCACAGCCCACCTTCGTCCACGGCTTGGCCGAGGGCCGCCGTATTCGGCAGCCCCGTTCGATTCGGTTGCACCGGTTCCCCCTTCGTCGTTCATCGCACCGCGGCGAGTACCCACTCCGCGATATCGGCCGCCACGCGGTGCTGCACCGGTTCGTGCAACAGGTCGTGTCCGGCGTCGGCGTACTCGCGCAAATCTACCGATCGGTGCCGCTGTGTCCATAGCCGGATTACATCGATGGGTGCCCGCCGGTCGTCCACACCGTGCACCGCGAGGGCAGCAAGACCGGGATCGACGGCGATGTCGGCGGCCCGGCGCGGGGTGCCGCAGACGATGAGTCCGGCCAGGTCAGAAGGATTTTCGCGCGCGAAGTTCAGCGCGGTCACCGCGCCGAGCGAGTGCCCCATCAGCACCGGCGCGTCCGGCTGATCGGCCCGGACGAGTTCGAGAAATCCCCGCGCGTCGGCGGTCAGCTCGTCGATGGTGCCCGGCGCGTCGGGATCGCCTTCGCTCAGTCCCTGCCCCGAGGTGTCCAGCGTCCACAACTCGATCCCCGCGGGCAGCAGCGCCGCGGCGAACCGGTGGTAGTGCCCGCTGTGCTGACCGGTTCCCGGCAGCAGCGCCACCCGCGCCGCGGGTCGGTCGACGGACCATCGACGGCAGTGCAGTCGTCCGCGTTCGGTGTCGAGGAAGGGCACCGGTCGATTATCGCCCGAATGAATTGTCATGGGAGACAGTACGAGTAGGTGATACGCCGTGATCGCAACCGCAGGTGACATGTGTTGCCCACGGCGGGCCCCGCAGCCGTTAGACTTCGCGCGTCGAACCGATCAACAGAGTCGAGGGTTGCAGATGTTGTCGTTGCGCCGTGGCGTCGTCCGTGTTGTGGTCGGTGCGGCTGTCGTGAGCTGCGCCTCGCTCGGTTCCGGCGCCGTCGCGGGGGCCGCGCCGCTGGCGTCGTGCGGTCCGGCTCGCCAGGATGTCGCGATCCGGTCGAGTATGCCGCTGCTGGACTGGTCGGAGAATTTCGGCATCGACGCCAAGGGTGACCTGTGGGTTTCCCGGGTCATGCGCGGCGAGATACAGCGCTATGACCGTGAAGGTCGACTGACCGCCACCGTCGCCGTGCCCTCGCCCGGCGCGGTACGGCTCGGACCCGACGGGCTGCTCTACGTGGTCACCGGTAACTCATGGCTGGCTGGTTCCGGCGGCATCGTCCGCTTCGACCCCGCATCCGCGAACCCCACCCCCGTCTCCTTCGCGTCCGGGTTCCTGCACCCGAACGGCGCGGCGTTCGACGTCGACGGCAACCTGTATGTGACAGCCGCCGACGGCCTGCACCGCTTGCGCAGCGACGGCAGCGAAGACATGGACTGGTGGTCGGCCGTCAGCATCGACGGACCCAACGGTATTGCGGTGTCGGGTGATTCGGTCTACGTCACCGCGAATTTCATCGATAGCGAAGGCCCGGTCGGTCGGGTACTGCGACTGTCGCGCACCAACCCGGGCGCTCCGACGACCATCGCCGACTTGACCTCGGTCGGCGCACTGCCCGATTTCGTCGACGACCTGGTCGTGCGCGACGGCGCCCTCTACGTCACCACGCTGGCCGGGCACCTCGTCCGCGTCAACCCGACCACCGGCACCGCCTGCACCATCGTCGCCACCACGCCGCTGACCGCCGTCGTCGCCGACCCGGCCGACCCGTCAGCACTGCTCGCCGGGTCCGAAGAAGGCGCAGTCCTGCGCATCCGGCCGATCAGCTGAGTTCCGCAGTGGCCCACTGGGTCGGCAGACCGGCGTAATCGTACAAAACGTCGCTCGAAAATCAGTTTTCTGATTGATCGGCGACGAATTGCACGATTACGCCAGTCCATCTCGTTCTACGCAGCCGCGTCCGTCCGCCGACGCGGCTCGCCCGCCCGGGACCGGCAAATATCCGCTCGGTGAATCAGCCGCCGACGTTGGTCGCTGCCGGCGGAGCCGGGGGAGCGGACGTGGGGGCAGGCTGCGGCGTTTCGGCCGGCGCCGGAGCGGCGGGGGCCTGTGATGTCGGTGTGCCAGAGGCGGATTCGCCCGAGCCAGGGTTCACGGCCTCCGGTTCCGGCGCGGGCGGAGCCGGGGGAGCTTCGGGGACCGCGACCGGCAGATCGGGCACGACGAACGTGCCGACGGTCGGCGTCATCACGCAGCGCGCGCCCGCGTAGTCGATGGTTCCCCACATGGAGGCGACCACCGTGCCCGCGCCGCTGTGCACGGTCTTCGACAGCGACGGCAGGTTGAATTCGGTCTGGTCGTCGAGGCCGACGATGCCGCTCTGACCATTGTTGACGTTGACCCAGGCGACATTCAGGCCCGAGGCCAGCGGGACACCGGTGTGGCGCGGGCTCGCGCTGAAGCGGATGTCGCCCGGCGTCAGGCTGGTTTCGGTGCGTGGGCCCGGTCCTTCGAACGAGGCCGCGGCGATGATCGTGGTGATCGGGCCGTTGCTGCCGCAGCCGAAGGTGGGGGCCGCGTAGGTGAAGGGGGTGAACTGCGTCGAGATGTCACGCAGGGTGTCGGCGCCGACGATTTTCGTGAAGCTGGCGATCGCACCGACACCGGCCTTCGTCGAGGCGTCCTCGCCCGCGAGGTGGGTGAGGTGGTTGATCGCGTCGTCCACCGGTGTCGCAGTCGCGCTCGGTGCCAGCAGCGCCAGCGCGCCGACACTCGCCGCGGTGATCGCCGCCGCTCTCCCTGCGATGGATCTGCCGTTCACCCGTAACTCCTCGGTGGATGCTCGTCGCCGGACAGCCCGGTTCGTCTTGGGAACGTACCAGTTCGTCGCGCGGGTCGCCGAGCCACCGGCGGCGTCGGGAGCGTCGCCGAGTGTGATGTAGTCGACATCGAGGATTACCGAAGGGTAGGTTTCTCTTCGACGCCTACGAGTGACTGGGAGACCCAATGAAGTTAGCCCTGTCCCCTGAAGAGGTCGCTTTCCGCGACGAGCTCCGGCATTTCTACACGACCGAGATCCCTGCCGACATTCGCGATCGGGTGAAGCACGGCGAGGATCTGTCCCGCGAGGACATCGTCACGGCGAACAAGATCCTCAACGACAACGGTCTGTGCGTGCCGAACTGGCCGGTGGCCTGGGGCGGCAAGGACTGGACGCCGATGCAGCGCCACCTGTGGCTCGACGAGATGCAGCTGGCCTCGGTGCCAGAGCCGCTCACGTTCAACGCCTCGATGGTCGGCCCGGTGATCGCGCAGTTCGGTTCCGAGGAACTCAAGCAGCGCTTCCTGCCGCCCACGGCCGCGCTCGACATCTGGTGGTGCCAAGGCTTTTCCGAGCCCGACGCGGGTTCGGACCTCGCCTCGCTGCGCACCACGGCGGTGCGCGACGGCGACTCCTACATCGTGAACGGTCAGAAGATCTGGACCACACTCGGCCAGTACGCCGACTGGATCTTCTGCCTCGTGCGCACCGACCCGAACGCGCCGAAGAAGCAGGCGGGCATCTCCTTCCTGCTCTTCGATGTGAAGTCGCCCGGTGTGACCATGCGCCCGATCAAGCTGATCGACGGCAGCTACGAGGTCAACGAGGTGTTCTTCGAGAACGTCCGGGTGCCCGCCGATCAGCTCGTCGGCGAGGAGAACCAGGGCTGGACCTACGCCAAGTACCTGCTCGGCAACGAGCGCACCTCCATCACCGGCGTCGGCAAGACCAAGGTCAAGCTCGGCCTGGCCAAGGACTACGCCCGCCAGACCAAGACCGGGCGCGGCACGCTGCTGGAAGACCCGGTGTTCGCGGCGCGGGTGGCCGAGCTGGAGAACGAACTGCTCGCCCTGGAACTCACCCAGCTGCGCGTGGTCTCCAACTCTGTTGCGGGCAAGCCGAATCCGGCCTCCTCGGTGCTGAAGTTGAAGGGCACCGAGTTGCAGCAGGCAGCCACCGAACTGCTCCTCGACATCGCCGGTGCCGACTCACTGCCCGTCGACGCCGCCGACATCGCCTCGCCCGCGTGGGCCCAGCACACCGGCCCCGGCTACCTGAACTACCGCAAGGTGACCATCTACGGAGGCTCGAGCGAGGTTCAGCGCTCGATCATTTCCTCCACGATCCTCGGATTGTGAGGTAGGAGACATGGAACTCGCACTGACCGAAGAACAGACCATGCTGCGCGACACCGTGCGCGAACTGCTGCACCGGTTCTACGACGGCGAAGCCCTCACCAAGGTCGGCGACACCGACCCCGGCTGGAACCGCACGGTATGGAAGCAGCTCGCCGATCTGGGCGTACTCGGGCTGACCATTCCGGAGGAGGACGGCGGCGTCGGCGCGGGACCGGTCGAGGCGATGCTGGTGCAGGAGGAACTCGGTCGAGCCCTCGCCAAGGAACCGGTGCTCGACTCGGTAGTGATCCCGGCCGAACTGTTGCGGCTGGCAGGCAGCGCCGAACAGCGTGCTCGCCTGTTGCCCGCGCTGTCCGAGGGCACCACGCTGCTCGCCTTCGCCCACACCGAACCCGGGATCCGGTGGCCCTCCACCGAGCTGACCACCACCGCCGTGGCCAACGGCGACAAATACGCGCTGACCGGCGTGAAGAATCCGGTGCGGCGAGGTGATGTGGCCGACGAGCTGATCGTGAGCGCGGCGCTGCCCGACGGCGGGACCGGACTGTTCCTGGTCGACCCGAATCAGGATGGCGTGCAACGGCGTTCGTACAGGACGTTCGACGGCCTTCGCGGCGCGCAGTTCGATCTCGACAAGGCCACCGGCGAACTGCTCGGTGACAACACCGACGCGGCCGCGCACATCGCGCAGACCCAGAACTACGCGCAGGCGGCACTGTGCGCGGAATCGGTGGGCGCGATGGAGGTCGCGCTCACGCTGACCACCGAATACCTCAAGACCCGCAAGCAGTTCGGGGTCACGCTGTCGAAGTTCCAGGTGCTCACCCAGCGGGCGGCGGACTGCTACGTCTCGCTGGAACTGGCCCGCAGCATGGGCCTCTACGCCACGGCCGCGCTGGCCGACGGCGGCAGCGATCCTGCGGTCGCGTCGCGGGCGCGGTTGCAGGTGGGTAAGTCGGCCGAGCACATAGGGCAGGAGGCGATCCAGATGCACGGCGGCATCGGCGTCACCGCGGAGTACCCGGTGAGCCACTATGTCGCGCGGTTGACCGCGATCGGGCAGACGCTCGGTGGGGCACTGGAACATCGGCGCGAGCTGGCCGATCGGATCGGCGACTACGACCTGGTCGAGTTGTAGTCAGTCGCCCTGAACAACGCTGGGCGGACATTTTCAGTCGCAACGGTCAGATTCTCGACCGTCGCACTGGAAAGTGTCCGTCCAGCGTGGTTTCAGTGGGCGGTTGCCGTGTCAGCCCTCGTAGGTGCGCGGGTTCTCGATGACCGTGGGACTCGGGTCGGTCGGGGTCGCGTTGTCCTGGGAGTGGGTGGGCTCCACCGTTTCCTCCTCGCTGACGTGCGGCGGGGTGACGGTGCGCGTCGGGATCGGCCGGGTGGTGAGCGGGGGCCGGGTAGTGGTGGTCGGCTCCTCCTCGGTGGTCACCGGCGGGCGAGGTGTCGTCTCGGCGGGCCGGGTTTCGGTGGTCGGCTCACCCGGCTGGTGATCGGGGGGCGATTCGCCCGGCGAGGGAGTCTCCGAGGGGGAGGTCTCGGTGGAGCTGAGGCTGAACGGTTTACGCGGCGACATGTACGGCGCGATCCGCCAGGTGGGTGACGGGGGAATCGGGATCTGCACCGTCGTCGACGTCGCTTCGTCGGCCACTCGCGCGGGAGCGGCGGCCAGATCCGCGCTCAACGGCGGCGCCGGCACGTAGACGTCCTGCTGTCCGATACCGCACGCACCGATGATGATCAGTCCGAGCGACACCGCGCCAACAGCGACTGCCGGACCTACGAACTTGGCCCTGCTGTTATCCATCGCCTGTTACTCCTCGTCGGCTTCGAGATCGCCTCACAGTAGTGCAGCTCGGTCGAATCGGTGCATTTTAAACGTTGCTGGTCCAGATATCGGATTGATCAATTCAGCGTGTCGTGGGGACGTGTCGCGCGCGTTCGGCGCCACCGAGTCGTAGCGTGTGTGAGCAAAGTTACGCATGAGACGCCCGGAATGAAACCCCTGTCGCGCGATGTCTGCGCTGTGCAAGTATCTGATCGGCGTCATCGAGGAGAATCTCATGGGAGCACTCTCGACACCCCGGCTGGACGCTTCGACATCTCAGCTGGACGCCACAGCGGCGAACACTGATTCGTCCGTCGGCGAGCAGGAATCGCCCGGCGCCTTCCCGGTCGTCGCGCGAATCATGGGCTGGCTGTTCTTCGTCGGCGGACTCGTCGGCGCGGGCCTCGGTATCGCGGGCCTGCACGTGGAGATCACCGTCGCCGGGCTGATCCTGGCCTGCACGGCTGGACTCATCCTATTGAAACTGCGCACCGATCGGGAAGCGCGCGAAACAAACTGAGACACCTCATAATTCGAATGCGACCGCCGGTGTGAAGGCTTACCGTCGGTGTGGTGCACATCGACATCACCACCGACGCTGCCCGGCTCCTGACCGAAGTGGAGCCGTTCCTGCGGCGTGACCCGTTGCGCCACACGGTGATCGCGACGGTCCTGGTCAACCGGATCAACGGCAGGTCCGGTGCGATGGAGACGGAATTCGTGACCGTCCGCGACAGCGCGGGCGCGGTCGTCGGCATCGCACAGTGCACGAACGGTGCGGTGTACCTCGGAGAACTACCCGCACACAGCATTTCGGCTGTTGCCGATGCCTTCCTTGCTCGTGGCATCGTGTTGCGCAGCGTCGAAGGCGACGACGCCGACGCTGCTGCCTTCGCGGCGCACTGGTCGGCGGTGAGCGGCGGTACCTCTCGCGAGAAGTACTCGACCCGGCTGTTCGGTCTCGGCGAACTTTCCAGGCACGAGGCCGTCGGCGCTCCCCGCCAGGCCGTTGTCGACGACGTTGCTCTCGTCATCTCGATGATCGAGGCGTTCGGTGTGGAGGCCGATGTGACGCATCGACTCGACGAAGCGGCGGTGCGCAAGCGCATCGAGGCCGGAACCACGTGGTTGTGGGAGCACGACGCGACGCCCGTCACGCTGGTCGCCCGGCACGGGGCGGTGTTCGGCTGGGCCAGGATCGGGCCGGTCTACACGCCACCGCAGTTCCGGGGCAACGGGTTCGCGAGCGCGCTCACGGCGACGGTCGCGGGCCGGATCCGGGCCGAAGGCGCCGATGCCTGTTTGTTCACCGACCTGGCCAATCCGACGTCGAACAAGATCTACCAGCGCATCGGCTTCGAGCCGGTGCGCGACTTCGTGCATTACGAACTGACCGATCAGCCCATCGGGACGTAAAACAGGATCCAGAAAATCACACCGAGGAACGCGACGATCGCGAGCATCGCGAGCCAGCCGATCGGCGAAGCCTTCCAGCGTGAATCCCGCTTCTTGCCGAGATACTGGTCGCGCACCGATGGGCGCTCGCCTGTCGTCCTGGCTTGCGCGGCTTCGCGGGAGCGCTGGGCGAGTGCGCTCGGCTGATAATGGGACGACCCGTTGGGCGTGTGTTGTGGTGGCCATGATGGACCGCCCACTCCGGCAGGCCACGACGACTGGCCGGGAGCCCACTGCGGGTTGTGCCCCGCGGGCACCGGTTGACTTGCGGCCCAAGGCTGATCCGTTGCGACCGGCCAGGCGGACTGTCCGCCCAGGCCTGCTATCGGGTGGCCGCCGCCGGGGGTGTACTGCGAGTTCGGCGGATAGGTCAAGGTGGGTGCTGAGCCTGGGAACCCTGGTGGGACAGCGTGTCCGGACAGGGCTTGCAGTGCGGCCGCGGCGAATTCGGCGCAGGAGGCGAAGCGTTCTTCGGGGCGTTTGGCCATGGCTCGGGCGAGGACCGCGTCCAGTGCGGGAGTGATGCCCGACCGCAGCGTGCTCGCGCGGGGTGGGGGTTGCTGGAGGTGGCCCTGGATCACCGCGACGGGGTTGGTGGCGTCGAAGGGGGTGGTGCCGGTGAGCAGGCGAAAGAGGGTGCAGGCCAGCGAGTATTGGTCGGCGCGACCGTCGAGGGCGATGCCGGACAGTTGTTCGGGGGAGGCGAAAGCCAGTGTGGCCGTGAAGGTTCCGGTCTGGGTCAGTTTGACGGCATTGTCGTTGTGCAGGCGGGCGATGCCGAAATCGGTGAGGTAGACGCGTTCGGCGCCGTCGACCGGTTCGATCAGGATGTTGGCGGGTTTCACGTCGCGGTGCAGCACCCCTCGGCTGTGCGCGAAGTCAAGTGCCGCAGCGGTTTCGGCGACGATGCGGACCGCGCGGGCCGGGTCGACGGGAGCCTGCAGCGACGACGCGTCGGCACCGTCGATGAAGCGCATCGAGATCCACAACTGGTCGTTCTCGACACCCCGGTCGTACACGGTGACGATATTCGGGTGATCGAGTTGCGCAACCAGATCGGCCTCGCGTTCGAACCTGGCCCTGATCTCGTTGTCGAAGAACAACTCCCGGTTCAGCAGCTTCATCGCGGTGCGCCGGGGCAGCCGCGGATGACGCGCCAGATACACCGAGCCCATGCCGCCACGGCCGAGTAGTCGCTCGATCGTGTACCCGGCGAAAACGCTGCCGTCCATCTGTGTCGACATCAGTTCAGCGGGGCCGTCCGCCACCAGCGCAGCACCTCGTCGGCGGTGCCGTACCCGTCGGTGTACATCAGGAACTGGGCGCGGTCGGGGTCGCCGGTGAACTGCGTGATGATCTTGTTCCCGTTGTCGCTGAACTTGTAGTTGGTGTACTGCTTGCCGCCGTTGCTGTCGATGGACTTGGTGTTGGTCGGCAGGCCGTCGAGCACCGACTTCACATCGGCGGCGGAGTTGAAGGCGTAGATCCGGTAGAACGGGTCGTCGCTGTCGCCGCCGCCGTAGCAACTCCACAGATGCGCCCATGCGCCGAAATCGGGTTCGCCGTCGGCGGGCGACGGGGGATCGCCACTGTCGGTCGACCAGCAGGTGGCGCCGTTGTACCCGGTGGAATCGTCGGTGGTGGCGGGCACGATCCGGCCGAACTCGGCGCTGATGGCCTCGGCGCTCGGGGTGATGACGGGGGCCGCTGTCGTGGTCGTTGTGCGGTTGCCGCCGCCGGTGTCGTCGCCACTGGCCGCGACGCCGATGCCGATCAGCAGTGCGATCACCAGCACCACCGCGACGACGATGCCGATGATCAGCCCGGTGTTCGACTTCGACGGCGGTCGCTGCGGGTACTGGCCGAAACCCTGTGGACGCGGCGCGGACTGGTATTGCGGACGCGACTGCTGGGTATAGGGATTCTGCGGGCCGCTGGTCTGCGGCCGCTGGGCGCCACCGGTCATCGGGCCGTGCGCGGTGCCGATCGGGCCGGCGGTCATCGGGCCCTGGGCGGTGCCGATCGGGCCGGCGGTCATCGGGCCTTGTGAGGTGCCCATCTGGCCGCCGGTGAGCGGACTCTGCGCAGCGGTACCCATGGGGCCGCCGGTCATCGGACCTTGTGTCGCAACGGGATACGGCAACCCGGTCTGCGGAATCGCCCCGCCCGTGGTGGGTCGTCCGGCGATCGGGTGCGCGCCGCCGGTGCCCGGTCGCGGACCGACGATCGGCATGGCGGGTGCGCTCGGACTGTTCAACGCCTCGATCGCGGCGGCGGCGAATTCCGAACAGGAGTCGAACCGGTCGTCGGGCCGTTTGGCCATCGCCTTGGCGAGCACGCCGTCCAGCGCGTAGGACAGCCCGGGTCGCGAACTGCTCAAGGCAGGCGGCGGTTGCTGCAGGTGACCCTGGATGACGGCGGCCGGGTTGGTCGCCGTGAACGGGCCAGAGCCGGTGAACAGCCAGAACAGTGCGCAGGCAAGGGAATACTGGTCGGACCGGTGGTCCAGCGCGGCGCCGGTGAGCTGTTCGGGGGAGGCGTAGGCGAGGGTGGCGGTGAAGGTGCCGGTCTGGGTGAGATGGCCGGTGTCGTCACGCAATCGGGCGATGCCGAAGTCGGTGAGGTAGACCCGTTCGCCACGGCCCGCACCCGAGCGGGCCAGGAGGATATTGGCCGGTTTCACGTCGCGATGCAGCACACCCATGCCGTGCGCGTAGTCGAGCGCGTCGGCGGTTTCCTTCACGATCTGCAGCGCGCGGGCGGGCGGCAGCGTCTGCGGATCGACCGAGGCGGCGTCGACGCCGTCGATGAACTGCATGGAGATCCACAGCTGTTCGTCGTCGTGGCCGCGGTCGTAGACGGTGACGATGTTCGGATGATCGAGGCGCGAAACGAGATCGGCTTCGCGCTCGAACCGTGCGCGCACCTCGTCGTCGAAGAACATCTCGCGGTTGAGCAGTTTCAGCGCCGTCATCCGCGGTAGGCGAGGGTGCTTGGCCAGATAGACCGAACCCATGCCACCACGACCGAGCTGCCGTTCGATGACGTAGCCGGCGAAGACATCTCCGTTGGCCAGCATGTCTGCTCCACTTCCCGCGGCACGCCAGGACCCACCAGCGCACGCGCGTACAGCATAAAAGCCGCGGCCGAGGTTGCCCGCCACGGAAAATCAACGAAACCCTATCAGTCGGCGACGCCGCCGAAAGCTGCCACGATCACGGCGGACGCCGCTGCTGGGGCGGCACGATATAGCCGGGATGGTTACGGCCACCGGGGAAATCGATGGTGCCGGGGCGTGTGGCTCCGCGTCGCGGCGGCACCGCCGGACCACCGGTCCGCGGCGCGTGTGTGTGCGGCTGCGCGGGAGTGGTCGGGTGCACGTGAGGGTGCGGCTGCGGGGGTGTCGGCGGGGGCGCGTTGCGGTAGGGCTGCGCCGGTGTGTGCGGCCGGGGTGGCTGCGGGTAGGACTCGCGGGCGCGCAGCACGACGCCGGTCGGGCTGTACTGCTGCTGGTGATGCCACGGTCCAGGCACCGCGAACAGCGCGGCCTTGGCGGCATGGGCGAACTCCGCGCAGCTGTCGAATCGCAGATCGACGCGCTTGGCGGTGGCCCTGGCCAGCACCGCGTCGAGCGTCGGGGGCAGATCCGGGCGCAGGCTGCGCAGCGGCGGCAGGGGCTTGCTCAGATGCGCCTGGATCACCGCGCCCGGACTCGGCCCCGGAAACGGCACCGAGCCGGTGAGCATCCAGAACAGCGTGCAGGCCAGCGAATACTGATCGGCGCGGTGATCCAGCGGCGCGCCCGCCAGATGCTCCGGCGCGGCATAGGCCAGGGTGGCGGTGATCGTGTCGCCCGAGGACAGGGTGGTCTCGCTGTCGCGCACCGCGGCGATGCCGAAGTCGGTGAGTACCACGCGTTCCGGGCGCCCGATCGGCGGTTTGGCCAGCAGGATGTTCGCCGGTTTCACGTCGCGGTGCAGTACGCCGCTCGCGTGCGCGAAGTCGAGTGCGGTGGCGGTTTCGGCGGCGATCTGCACTGCCCGGCCCGGCGTCAGCACGTTCACGTCGGCGGTCGCCACGTCGGTGCCCGCCACGAACTGCATGGAGATCCACAGCTGATCGTCGTCGTTGCCGCGGTCGTAGACATTGACGATATTGGGGTGCTCGAGCTGGGCGACCAGGTCGGCTTCGCGTTCGAAGCGGCGGCGGATCTCCTCGTCGGCGGACAGTTCGCGGCTGAGCAGTTTCAGCGCGGTCAGCCGGGGCAGACGTGGGTGGCGGGCCAGGTAGACCACGCCCATGCCACCCTGGCCAAGCACACGCCGGATCGTGTACCCGGCGAACACGTCGCCTTTGCGCAACACGCGAAGTCACCCCCTCCAGGGCAGAGCACCCGCCCGAATTCTACCGATGTATCTCCCGAAGCCACCACGGTGCAACATCGCGGGCAAAAGTTTGTCGGTGCCCGAGATTAAGGTGGGATCTATGCGCATTGGAGCACACGTTCGCGACGAGAGCGATCCGATCGGCTTCGGCGAGAAGCTCGGTGCCGAAGTCGTCCAGATGTTCGTGGTGGATCCGCAGAGCTGGGACAAACCCCAGCCGCACCCCAAGGCCGCCGAGATTCTGGCCAGTCCGATCGATGTGGTCGTGCACTCGTCCTATCAGATCAATGTGGCGAGCCTGAACAACCGGTTGCGGATGCCCTCGCGCAACGCGGTGGCCCAGCAGGCGAAGGCTGCGGCCGAGTTGGGTGCGTTCGGGCTGGTCGTGCACGGCGGGCATGTGCGTTCCGATGCCGAGTTCGACACCGGAATCGACAACTGGCGCAAGCTGTTCGAACGTCAGCAGGACAAGGGCGGGTTCGCCGTGCCGATCCTGATCGAGAACACCGCGGGCGGCAATCACGCGATGGCAAGGCATTTCGATTCGATCGCGCGGCTGTGGGACGCGGTCGGCGACTACGGTGCGGGCTTCTGTCTCGACACCTGTCACGCGTGGGCCGGTGGGGAGGAACTGGTCGGTGTGGTGGAGCGGATCAAGGCGATCACCGGGCGCATCGATCTCGTGCACCTGAACTCCTCGCGCGACGAATTCGATTCCGGCGCCGACCGGCACGCCAATTTCGCCGACGGCACCATCGACCCGCAACTATTGGCGGAGGTCTGCCGCACGGCTGGTGCGCCGGTGATCCTGGAAACCCCGGCCGACGGGGTCGCCGAGGACCTCGCCTACCTGCGGGAGAACCTCGGCTGAGGGTGTTGGGATCACCACGAGGCAAAACCTGTCTGTCGAACCCGATTCGCGGTGTGCTTGACGCGTACCAACCGATCGAGAACGACAGTGAAGGTGATCCCCATGACGGTCGACCACGCCATCCCCGCCACCGTGACGGTGACCAAGCTCGGCGCCCACATCGGCGCGCAGATCGATGGTGTCCGGCTGGGTGGTGACCTGGACGCGGCGACCGTGGCGACGATCCGTCGCGCGCTCAACGAGCACAAGGTGATCTTCTTCCGCGGCCAGAACCACCTCACCGAGGACGGTCAGTACGAATTCGCGGAGCTGCTCGGGACGCCGACCACCCCGCATCCGACGGTGAAGTCGGCCGGGGTGAAGAGCCTGGCCATCGACTCCGAGCGGGGCCGCGCCAACTCCTGGCACACGGACGTGACGTTCGTCGACCGGGTGCCGAAGGCCTCGATTCTTCGCGCCGAGTACCTGCCGACCTATGGCGGCTCGACCACCTGGGCATCCACGGTCGCGGCCTACAACTCGCTGCCCGCGCCGCTCAAGGCACTGGCCGAGAACCTGCGCGCGGTGCACACCAACCTCTACGACTACGCCGGGGCGGTCGACAGGGTGCGGCCGGGGCAGGTCGAGTACTCGCGGGAGTTCCAGTCGGATGTGTACGAGACCGAACACCCCGTCGTGCGGGTACATCCCGAGACCGGTGAGCGTGCGCTGCTGCTCGGCCACTTCGTGAAGCAGTTCGTGGGGATTCCGTCCAAGGAGTCCGAGCAGTTGTTCCGGTTGTTGCAGGATCGGGTCATCAAGCTCGAGAACACCACGCGTTGGAACTGGTCCGACGGCGACGTCGCGATTTGGGACAACCGTGCCACTCAGCACTACGCCATCGACGACTACGACGACCAGCCGCGTCGGCTCACCCGGATCACGCTTGCTGGTGACGTTCCGGTCGGTATCGACGGTTCGACCAGCACGGTGTTGAAGGGCAATGCCGAGGATTACTCGATCATCGAGGAAGTGGAGTTGTTGGCTAGCTGAGGTGGGTACTGATTCGGGGTTTGAGTGGTTCCGGGTGGTTGGGGGCTGTGTTTGTTGGAGCGCTGGCGCGCTCGAGTCGCGGCCCCGAGGGGCCGCCGGGGTTCGCGCGAGACTGGCGCCAGCGGCGCGAGCGCAGCGAGGGCA
>NZ_JBHYRN010000048.1:0-25316 GCF_042749305.1 Nocardia sp. NPDC058705
CGGCGGCTAACTCGCGGCCCCCAGGGGGCCGCGCTCGAGCGCGCCAGCGCTCCAACAAACACAGCTCCTACAACACCGCGGCCAGGCGGGTGCCCTGGTTGATCGCGCGCTTGGCGTCCAGTTCGGCGGCCAGGTCGGCACCGCCGATGAGGTGCAGATCGACGCCTGCGGCGCGCAGGGGTTCTTCCAGTTCGCGGACGGATTCCTGGCCGGCGCAGATGATCACGTTGTCGACCTCGATCACGCGCGGGTTCTCGTGCTTTTCGCCGAAGCTGATGTGCAGGCCCGCGTCGTCGATGCGGTCGTAGTTCACGCCGCCGACCTGTTCGACGCCCTTGGCCTTGAGGGCCGCTCGGTGGACCCAGCCGGTGGTCTTGCCGAGATCCTTGCCGAAGGGGGTCGACTTACGTTGCAGCAGAACGACATCGCGGGCGGCGGGGGAGGGCTTGGGCTTGGCGAGCTGGCCGGGGACCTGCTCGTTCTCGGAATCGACGCCCCACTCCTCTTTCCACTCGTCGAGCTTGAGCGTGGGATGTCCTTCGACAGTGAGGTATTCGCTCACGTCGTAGCCGATGCCGCCAGCGCCGATCACGGCGACCTTCTTGCCGACCGGCTTGGCTTCCTTCACCAGTTCGGCGTAGGAGAGCACCATCGGGTGGTCGATACCGGGGATGTTGGGGATGCGGGGGCGCACGCCGGTCGCCAGGATCACCGAGTCGTACTTGCCTTCGATCAATTCCTCTGCGCTGACCCGCTTTTCGAGATGCAGGGTGACGCCGGTGAGGTCGATCTTGCGGCGGAAGTAGCGGATCGACTCGTCGAACTCCTCCTTGCCGGGGATGCGGCGGGCGATGTCGAACTGGCCGCCGATCTTGTCGTCGGCTTCGAACAGATCGACGTGATGGCCACGCTCGGCCAGGCTCACCGCGGCCGACAGCCCGGCGGGACCGGCACCGACGACGGCGATCCGCTTGGCGCGGCGAGTCGGCAGCAGGTTCAGCGTGGTCTCGCTGCCCGCACGCGGGTTGACCAGGCACGACACCTTCTTGTTGCCGAAAGCGTGGTCGAGGCAGGCCTGGTTGCAGGCGATGCAGGTGTTGATCTCGTCGGCACGGTCGTTTTGGGCCTTGTTGGCCCACTCGGGGTCGGCCAGCAGCGGGCGGGCCATCGAGATCAGTGCCGCGTCACCGCGGGTCAGGATCTCCTCGGCGATCTCGGGCATATTGATCCGGTTCGACGCGCAGACCGGGATGTTGACCTTGCGGGCGATCTTGGCGGTGAACTCCACGAACGCCGCGCGCGGCACCGAGGTGACGATGGTGGGCACCCGCGCCTCGTGCCAGCCGATATCGGTGTTGAGGATGTCGACGCCGACGGCCTCCAATTCCTGTGCCAGGGCGACGATCTCGTCGAAGGTCTGCCCCTTCTCGACCAGTTCGGCCATCGACAGCCGGAACACGATGATGAAATCGGGGCCGACCGCCTCGCGAATGCGGCGCGCGATCTCGACCGGCATCCGGCGCCGGTTCTCCGGCGTGCCACCCCACTTGTCGGTGCGCTTGTTCACGCGCGGGGCGAGGAACTGGTTGATGAAATACCCTTCACCGCCCATGATCTCGCAGCCGTCGTAGCCGGCGAACTTGGCCAGTTCGGCGCAGCGGGCGTAGTCGTCGATGGTGCGCTCGACACCCTTCGACGACAGTGCGCGCGGCTTGAACGGGTTGATCGCCGACTTGATCGCCGAGGCCGAAACACTGGTCGGCATATAGGAATAACGCCCGGCGTGCAGGATCTGGATGGCGATCTTGCCGCCCTCGGCGTGCACCGCCTTGGTGATGGCGCGATGCCGGTAGGCCTCGGTCTTGTTGGTGAGCTTGCCGCCGAGCGGGGCCAGCCAGCCGGTGCGGTTGGGTGCGTAACCGCCGGTGATGATCAGGCCGACACCGCCGCGCGCGCGTTCGGCGAAGTAGGCCGCCAGCTTGTTGGTGTCCCAGGCGCGGTCTTCCAGGCCGGTGTGCATGGAACCCATGACCACGCGGTTGCGCAGGGTGGTGTGGCCGAGGTCGAGGGGGGAGAACAGCTGTGGATAGGTCATGGGCGAGGTTCACCTTTTCGCGGTCGCAGGGCCTGCAGTACTTCGTCGCACCATTCGAGGTAGCCGGCCTCCGCGCGGAGACCCGCGCGCAGAACCAGGTACTGGTGCAGAGCGGTGCCGGAGAGCTGGTCCGGCACCGGGAAGAATTTCTTTTCGCTGAGGCGGTACTCGTCGAGTCGCTGCGCGTGCTGGGCGCGATGGCGCTCCACTTCGGCGCAGATGGCATCGATGTCGCCGTAGGCGGCGGCGCGGATCTTCACGCCGAGTTCGTCGCGGGCGGGCGCGGCGTCGGTGGGTTCGGCGAGCCAGCGCGCGATCTCGGCCTGGCCCGCGGGGGCCACCGAGTACACCTTCTTGTCGGGTTTGCCCTGCTGATTCACCGATTCGACGGTGACCCAGCCGGATTCCTCCATACGCTTGAGAACCCGGTAGATCTGCTGGTGGGTGGCACTCCAGAAGTAGCCGATCGACTTGTCGAATCGGCGTGCGAGCTCATACCCCGAGCCGGCCCGCTCGGTGAGCGAGACCAGTAGCGCGTGCTCCAGTGCCATGGCACGAGGGTATCCGCAACACTCGGTACTATGCAACCAGGTTCATATGAATTGACGGCGCGAATGTATTAGACGGCGTGCGTGCCGGATCGCCATTACGCTTCGCCTCATGACCGAGGTGAACGCGTCGGAGACCGTCGGCGAGGCGGCCGGGCGTGGGCAGGTACTGGCGTGGGGACTGTGGGACTGGGGGTCCTCGGCGTTCCAGGCCGTGACGCTGACCTTCGTGTTCTCGGTGTATCTCACCGACAAGGTGGGCGACGATCTGCCCGGTTCGACACCGGCGAGTGCGTGGCTGGGTTGGGCGCTGGCGGCGGCCGGACTGGTCGTCGCGCTGACGGCACCGGTCTGCGGGCAGTACTTCGACGCGGTCGGCTCCCGTAAACGGGCCTTGGCGACCCTGACGGCGCTGACGGTCGGCGCGATGTCGCTGATGTTCTTCGTCCACGACGACTATCACGACCTGTGGCTCGGCCTGGCGCTGCTCGCGTTCGCCTCCGCCACCTTCGAACTCGCGGGCGTGCCCTACAACGCGATGATGCGGCAGGTCTCGACCCCGGCCACGGTCGGGCGGGTGTCCGGATTCGGTTGGGCGATGGGCTATTTCGGCGGCATCGTGCTGCTGCTGGTCTGCTACGCGGGCTTCCTGGCCGGTGACGGTGACACCCGCGGATTGCTCGGGATGCCCACCGATCAGGGCCTCAACGTGCGGCTGGTGATCGTGCTGGCGGCGGTGTGGTTCACGGTGTTCGCGCTGCCGGTGCTGTTCGCGGTGCCCGAGATGCCGCGCACCGGCGCCGACCCCGGCGCGGCGAAGGTCGGCTTCCTCGGGTCCTACCGGGTGTTGTGGCGTGACGTGCGCGAGCTGTGGGGACAGGACCGGCACACGGTGTACTTCCTGCTGGCCAGCGCGGTGTTCCGGGACGGGCTGGCTGGCGTGTTCACCTTCGGCGGGGTGCTCGCGGTGACGGTGTACGGGTTCGCCGACGCCGACGTGCTGCTGTTCGGGATCGCCGCGAACGTCGTCGCCGGGGCGGCCGCGATCGTGGCGGGCCGGTTCGACGACCGGATCGGGCCCAAGCGGGTGATCGTGGCCTCGCTGGTCGGGATGCTCGCGTGCGGGCTCGCGCTGCTACTGGTGTCGGGTCCGGCGATGTTCTGGATCTTCGGCCTGGCGCTCACCGTGTTCGTCGGTCCCGCGCAGGCCTCGGCCCGCTCGTATCTGGCGCGCCTGGCGCCGCCAGGACGGGAAGGTCAGCTGTTCGGTCTGTACACCACGACCGGACGGGCCGTGTCGTTCCTGGCGCCCGCGCTGTTCGGCCTGTTCGTGCTGGTTTTCCACAGCGATCGAGCCGGAATCGCCGGCCTGCTCGTCGTGCTGGCTGTCGGCCTGCTGGTACTTCTCCCGGTCCGTGCGCCCGCACCCGCAGAAAAGGCCGTCCTGTGATGTGTCACCGAAGCGGCGCCGAATAGTTGTGTGTACGCCCGTACTCTGAGTTCACTCCGCGTTTTTGGGTACCCAGCCCGCGATGCCCAAAGCGATCAGGCGCATCTGCATGACAGTGCGTTCCTGAATCGCCGATTCCTCACGGGGGGTGGACGCTACGAACGCGGCGATACCGTCGGTGACGGTGGTGACGAGGAGATCCGCGGCGATCTCCAGCTCGGTGGTGCTCCATGAATCCAGTGCACGCAGGCGCGACAGATCGGCGACGATCTCGCGCACGATGAGCTGCATTTCCATCGCGATGGCCTGACGCAGTGGAGCAGGCCCACCGTGACGCTCGCGAATGAGGAAACCGAACAGGGCGCGCTTGGCGCGGACCTGCTCGAACACGAAGCGGACCGTATCGGCCAGATGCGCGTCCGGCTTGCGTCTGACCTCGCGCAATGCCAGTCGCAGCGCGGTGACGCCCTCGTCGACGATCGTCGCGCCGAGGTCGTCGAGCGAGGCGAAGTGGCGATAGAAAGCGGTCGGCACGATGCCGGCCGAGCGCGCGATCTCACGCAGGCTCAATGCCGCGAATCCGCGCTCGGAAGCCAAGGTCAGGGTGCCTTCGAGCAGGGCCGCACGGGTGTGCGCTTTGCGCTCGTTGCGGGTTCCCGCCTGCTCAGTCACATCGGTGAGCATACATCCGTTCACCATAGCGGCCTTCGTCATTATGTTGTCCGCCTCACATTATTGCCGGTTGACAGTGGCCCGGGGTCATCGGGCACACTGGTGAGTGTACAGACGTGCACTGAAAATTGAAGGGCGCGTCGAAGGACTTCTCGTAAGGGGCAACAGGACATGGTGGGACTGATCGATCTGGTGCAGACGTTGACCACGCCGCATCCGCTGGACCGGTACCTCGAGCTCGTCCGTCCCGGGCTCACCGCCCGGGAGCTGCGGGCCGAGGTCACTCATGTTTCGCACGCGGTGCCGGGCTCGGTGACACTCACCCTGCGCGCCTCGCGGCAGTGGCGCGGCCACGCCGCCGGTCAGTACGTGCAGATCGGTGTCTCGATCAACGGCGTGCGCCACACCCGCTGCTACTCGCCGATCGACCCGGAGAGCACCGGCGAGCGCTACCTGCAGCTCACCGTCAAGGCACACCCGGGCGGGCTGGTGTCGAACTACCTGCACGCCAACGCCAAGCCGGGCATGGTCGTCGACCTGGCGCCTGCCTCGGGTGTGTTCCACCTGCCCGAGCAGCGGCCCGACAAGATCCTGTTGGTCAGCGGCGGCTCCGGCATCACGCCGGTGCTGTCGATGCTGCGTACTCTCGACGCTGAGGGGTACACAGGAGACGTCACCTTCCTGCACTACGCGCGCCAGCCCGAAATGGTGCCGCACCGTGCGGAACTGTCCTCGATCGCGCAGCGCCGCGCCAACTTCCGGATCGAATACCGCTACCCGGTCGAGCCGGGCACGGTGATCGACGGTGAAACCTCCACCGGCAGTGGGTTCTTCGACTACGACGAGCTCGAGCGGGTGGCACCCTGGTTCGCCGACGCGCAGACCTTCGTGTGCGGGCCGCCGCCGCTGATGCGGGCGGTGCAGACGATCTTCGAAGCCGAAGGTCTCCAAGATCGGGTGCTCAGTGAGGAATTCACGCTCACCACGATCCCGACGGATCCGTCCGAAGCGACCGGCACCGTCACCTTCTCCGACAGCGACGTCGCCGCCGACAACACCGGAGCAACGCTGCTCGAGCAGGCCGAAGCATCCGGCCTGACCCCGGAATACGGCTGCCGCATGGGAATTTGCTTCTCCTGCACCGCGACCAAGGTCTCCGGCTGCACCCGCAACATCCGCACCGGCGAACTCGACGCCGAGCCCGACAAGCAGATCCAGGTCTGCATCAACACAGCTGTCGGCGACGTCGACATCGCACTCTGAACGACACACAAGAACCAACAAGGGGAGATATAGCCATGACGATCCTCACCGAAGGCAAAGACGGCCCGGTCATCCTGACCCCGGACCAGGTCGAAGAGCTCGGCGCCGCACTGGACGCGATCCGCGCCCGCGTCGTCGACGACCTCGGCGAACGCGACCGCGACTACATCTACAACATCATCAAGACCCAGCGTGGCTTCGAAATCGCCGGCCGCGGTCTGATGTACCTGGGCTTCCTGCCGCCGTTCTGGCTGGCCGGTGTCGCCGCGCTGGGTGTGTCGAAGATCCTCGACAACATGGAGATCGGCCACAACGTCATGCACGGCCAGTACGACTGGATGCGTGAGCGCGGCATCAACTCCCGCGAATTCGACTGGGACACCGTCTGCCCGGCGGACCAGTGGAAGCACTCGCACAACTACATGCACCACACCCACACCAATATCGTCGACATGGACCGCGACATCGGTTACGGCGTCCTGCGCATCGATCCCGCGCAGAAGTGGAACCCGTACTACCTGGGTAACCCGGTGTACGCGTTCCTGCTGATGATGCTGTTCGAGTGGGGCGTGATGCTGCACGACCTCGAGGCCGACAACATCATCAAGGGCAAGCGCAAGTGGTCCGACATCAAGCCGCTGCTCAAGGGCCAGGGTAAGAAGGCCGGCAAGCAGGTCCTCAAGGACTACGTAATGTTCCCGGCGCTGACCGGCCCGCTGTTCGTGTCGACCCTTGCCGGCAACGTGGCGGCCAACCTGGTGCGCAACGTGTGGACCTACTCGATCATCTTCTGTGGTCACTTCCCCTCGGGCGTGCAGACCTTCTCAAAGGAGGAGACCGAGGTCGAGACCCGTGGCGAGTGGTACGTGCGCCAGATGCTGGGTTCGGCCAACATCAAGGGCTCGCGACTGTTCCACATCATGTCGGGCAACCTGTCGCACCAGATCGAGCACCACCTGTTCCCGGACATCCCGGCCAACCGGTACCCGGAGATCGCGCCCGAGGTGAAGGCGCTGGCCGACAAGTACGGCCTGCCCTACAACACCGGTCGTTTCTCCAAGCAGATCGGCTCGGTCTGGGCGAAGATCTTCCAGCTCTCGGTGCCGGATCGTTTCGTGAAGAGGGCGTCCGAGCCCGGTGTTATCGTTATGCGAAATCAGCCGGAATCCTCCACTGTGAGCGGGTAAATGGTCGGGAAATTCGAAAGCAACAAGGATCTGGTCCAGGAATTGACGGCATCCGGTGCGCAGCGGGTCGGTAAAATCGCCTCGCTGATCACCGGGACCGTCGCCGAGGTTGCTCGCGAGATCGGTGAATTCGTCACCGATGCGATCGAGATGAGAGAAGCCGCTGCGGCTGCTCGTCGAGATGCGGAGAAGGACGCGGCTTTCGTCGAGACCGTCGACTCTCCGGTATCGGAAGATCTCGACGCGCCGACGTTGTTCGCCGAACCGGCCGCGGGCGACAAAGCCGCGGCTTCCGGCGACAAAGCCCCGGCTACCGGCGACAAAACCCCGGTTACGGGCGAGCAGGTCTGATCCTCACCACACCGGCAACCGCCTGCGGTGTTCGGTGACATCGGTGATCAGATCCCGGTAGCCGTCGGTCAATTCGGCAAGACGACACCACTGCAGATGGGTGCGAGCCTCCCGCTGCCGTGGTGTCGTCGTCGTTTGCGCGGCCAGTGCCAGTTGCGCGGCAATCCATTTCGCGGCCATCCGGTCGATCACCGCGCCGAGGGTCTCGGTGTGCAGCGAGGCGCCGTCGCGGTGTTCGACATGGGCGGCGACCCAGTCGTCGATGCGGGCGATCAGCGCGACACGGTCGTTGTCGATGGCGTCGACCAGTCGCCCGTATGCCGCGACGCCGCTGCTCGAGGCGGCGGGATCACGGGCCTGCTCCAGGAGTTTGCGTCGGCGATCGTGGCAGTTCGCGAGCCCGCGGGCGGCGTCGAGAACCTGGTGTCGCGTCGGGTCGGGGTGGTGGGTGTGCAGAAAGGCGCGCAACAGTGCCGACGGTGTCGGTAGCTGTGCGGCGTCCAGACGATGATCGATCGGCATGGCTGCCCCTGACGACGCGTTGGTGCATGGATACGCCGACGCCGCGGAGCAGGTGTGGGTGCCACTCCCCGGCACCGGCGTAGCCCCGCCCGGACGTCGACGAAAGTCCGCGACGCTGCGGTGGAAGACGGCCCGGGGAAAAATCGGGACCCATTCAGGAAAGCGCGATTCGACGGCGCAGCGCAATAGTATGGTGTACGAACTCGGCGGTCGGTGGAGATTGTTATCCACCATTACGGCACGGTCTCTCCGTGAGTACTACCAGGTAACCGCCGCGGCACATTTCCGGCAACCATTTTGCCGCCCTGTGCATTAACCTCGATACTTGTGCCGGCCTACGTATCCTCGCCAGAGCTGACCTTCGGGTTCCTGTTCGCGCTGGAAGATCCAGAGCGAATCGCCGATGTGGTGCGCGGCCTCATGGAACGTCGTGCGGTGTCGGTGTTCCGGCTCGCGCGCCTGTCCGGCGACGACGGCCCACCCGAACGCTACGTCGTGAATTGGGCCGCCATCCCACAGATTTCGATCACCACCGGCGCCCCCGACGAAGAGCAGCTGCGCGCGCAGCGGATCATGCTGGTCAACGCCTTCCTCGGGGAGGGCGGCGAGGTGAGCATGTACGCGGGAAACCCGGACGGGCCGAGCTGAATTCAGCGGGTCGACTCGTAGATCCGGCGGACCACGTCCTCGATATCGGGTTCCTCGATCGACAGATCGCGCACCTGCGCCCGGTCCGACACCGCGGCCAGTAAAGCCGCGGCGGTGGTCTTCTCTGCGTCGAAGGCCAGGCGCTGGCGCATGCCACCCGCTTCGCTGGACAGTAACTGGGCCCCGCAGGGCAGGTCGTCGAGATCCGGTGTGGGAGCGGCCAGGTCGACCACCAGCACCCGGCGCGCGCCGACGGTGGCGCCGAGCCCGGTCAGTGAACCGTCGTACACCAGTCGCCCGTAATCGACCACGAGCACCCGATCGCAGAGCCGTTCGATATCGCCCATGTCGTGGGTGGTGAGCAGCAGCGTGGTGCCGCGCTCGATGCGTTCGGCGCGCAGGAACTCGCGTAATCGTTGCTTGGACAGCACGTCGAGGCCGATCGTCGGCTCGTCCAGGATCACCAGCTCCGGCGAATGCAGCAGCGCGGCGGCCACTTCCGCGCGCATGCGCTGGCCGAGCGAGAGCTGGCGGACCGGGGTGTCGAGGGTGTCGGCCATCTCGAGCTGTTCGACCAGTTCGTGGGTCCGCTTGTCGGCGATGTCGGGGTCGAGACGATGGATCGCCGCCAGGATCGAAAACGACTCGTGCAGTGGCAGATCCCACCACAGCTGCGAGCGCTGCCCGAACACCACGCCGATGCGGGAGGCGAGTTCCTTGCGCTGGCGCACCGGCTCGAGGCCGCAGGTGCGCACGGAGCCGGTGGTCGGCACGAGGATGCCGGTGAGCATCTTGATGGTCGTCGACTTGCCCGCGCCGTTGGCGCCGATATAGCCGACCGCGGAACCGCGTTCGATGCGGAAGCTCATCCGGTCGACGGCGGTGATGGTGTCGCGGTGGCGGCGCCAGCGGCGGCCGTTCTTGCGGTAGACGGTGAATTCCCGGGTGAGGTCATCGATGTCGATGATCGGTTCGGCGTTCTCGTGGGAGTCCATCATCTACCCCCCTCCTCCCTGATAGTGCCTCGTACCGATTCGCCATGCCGCCGAGGCGAGCAACCACACCCACACCGCGGCGAGTGGGGTGAGCCACGCCGACCACGCGGGCAACAGCGGTGGCCCCGGCAATCCGAGCAGGGCGATCGTCGGCACATATGCCGTGAACGCGACGGGAATCGCGAACCCGAACAACAGTTTCAGCGGTGTCGGGAACACCGAGGCCGGCTGCATCGCGGCGAACGAACCGCCGTAGGTGAAGCTGTTGGTGAGCTCGGCACCATCGATCAAGAAGAACTGTAGTCCCGCCGCGCATACGAATAGGCCACAGAACAGTGCAAATCCACTTATCAAGGTGATCACGATCAAGGTAACTGGCGCGATGCCCCAGTCGATATCGTTGCGCCACAGGCCGATTCCGAGCACGATCACCGCGACGGCGGCGCGGGCCAGCCTGCGTAACGAGATATCGCTGGTTACCAGTTGCAGCAGAAGTGGTTGTGGGCGAAGGTGATAGGCGTCGAGAGTGCCCATCCGAATCATCGACGGCAGCGAATCCAGGTGCCCCACCGCGACCTGGGCCAGCGCGAACGAGGTGTTGGACAGCCCGAACAGCAGCAGCGCCGCCTCGACATCGAGGCCGCCGAGTACGCCGACATTGTGGAAGATCACCCACACCTCGCCGAACTCCACCAGCCCGATCAGGAAGGCACTGAACACCTCGGTGGCGAACGAAAGCCGGTATACCTGCTGTGCTTTCACACGCGAACGCAATACTGCGAGATAGGGGGTGAACCAGGTCCCGGCAACGATGCGCGCGGAATCCGGTTCAGCCACCCTGTACCTCCAGCCTGCGTTGTCCCGCTCGCAACAACACCCTGCCGAGCAGTCCGATCACCAGCACCCAGAAGCCCTGTATCGCAACGATGATCAAGGCATCTGTTCCAGCGGCCCGCCCTGACAGGGTATCGATCGGGGCCTGCAGGATGGACGGAAACGGCGTAGACATGGCGACCACGCGCAACCAGTCGGGAAACATGTGCACCGGGACGAAAAGCCCCGCCAGAAATGTGCCGACGATCTGGTAGAGCACCCGGATGCCGCGAATCTCGACCACCCAGAATCCGATCAGCGCCACCGCGAACAGGCACAGAAACGACAACGCCACCGCGAGCAGCACACTGATCAGACCGAGCAGATAGGCCAGCGGAGTGTCGGGCATCGACAGGCCGAAGGTGGTGGCGCCGATGACGATGCTCGGTACTGCGCGCGGCAGAATCGTGCAGGCGGCGCGGCCCATATCGGTGGCGAGGTAGCCCAGTTGCACGTCGATCGGGCGCAGGAAATCGATCGCGACGTCACCGGTTTTGATCCGGTCGACCAGGTCGATCTGCGGGCCCATGAACTGGGTGGCGCCGAGCAGTGCCTGCGACAACCACACGTACGCGCCGATGGTGCCCTCGTCGTAGCCGCCGAAATCACTGGCCGAACGCACCGCCGCGACCATCACCGCCGCGCGAACGAACCCGAACACGCAGTTGGTGAAAAGCCCGGCGAACATCGCCAGTTTGTATTGCGCCTGCCGCTTGAACCCCGCCCGCGCCAACGTCCAATACACCCGGAAAGTCCCTGGCTCGCGACGACGCCGCGCTGCGAAAGCAAGCCAACCATCCCCCACCACACTGCCCCGCACAATCAGTCAACTGTAGGCCGACCGCGACGAATCAGGACGAAAACGGCACGGATCGCTACTGCCGTGCGGGTGCCAGCGGTAGCCGCTCAGTCGGTGGGGAAGCCTGTCGCGAACAGGATCGCGATGGCGACGGAGCTGACCACGGAGATGGCAAGGATGATCCACATGGGCTGAAAGATTACCTTTCTCCGGCCGTTACTCCGGCATTGCCTCACTGTGGCCCTCGCCCGGCGTGCTGACCTGCGAAAAGGTCGGCCCGCCGCCGGGCAGTCCCTGTTCCCATGGCGCCGGACGTCGTTGTGCCAGTACTGTACGAACGATCGTTCTTATTTGTACGTTCGGCTTGGTACCCATCAAGCCGGCACCATCCCTGAGCGAAGGAGTTCGCCTTGCCTGTCACCAGCCGTGAATGGCGTTTGATCGCGCGTCCCGACGGAACGCCCACCGCCGCCGATGTCGAACTGACCACCGTGACCCTCGACGATCCCGCTCCGGGTCAGGCGTTGATCCGCAACGACTGGATGTCGGTCGACCCGTACATGCGCAGCCGTATGAACGCCGGTGATGGCTACCTACCGCCGTTCGAGCTCGGTGTCGCGCTCACCGGCGCTGCCGTCGGCACGGTGATCGCGTCGGCCTCCGACGCGCTACCGGTCGGCGCTGTCGTCAGCCACTTCGACGGCTGGCGCGAGTACACGTCGGCCTCCTGGGCGCAGCTGCTCGATGTGACATCCGTGCCGCCACAAGCGTATTTGGGCGTGCTCGGCACCACCGGGCTCACCGCTTATGCCGGCCTCACCGAGGTAGCGAAGATCGCTGAAGGCGATGTCGTGTTCGTCTCGGCGGCGGCAGGCGCCGTCGGTTCGATCGCAGGTCAGCTGGCGCGCACGCTCGGCGCGAAGCTGGTGATCGGCTCGGCAGGCGGTCCGGAGAAGTCGCGAAAGCTGGTGGAGCAGTTCGGTTTCGATGCCGCGATCGACTATCGCGCCGGCGACGTGGCAGGCCAGCTGGCCGCCGCCGCACCTGGCGGCATCGACATCTACTTCGACAATGTCGGCGGCGAGCAATTGGATGCCGCCCTCGGTGCGATCAAAGTTAACGGGCGAGTTGTCCTGAGCGGCTCGCTGACGACCATCGACGCCACCGCGCTGCCTCCCGGCCCGAAGAACCTGCCACTGATCATCGGCAAGCGGGTATCGCTCTACAGCATGAACGCCGCCGACTACTTCGCCGTGCTGCCGGACTACATCTCCCAGGCGAAAGGCTGGTTGCTCGACGGCACGTTGCGGGCAGAGGAGACGGTGTTCGACGGCATCGAGAACGCGTTCACGGCGTATTCGGCGATGATCCGCGGCGAGAACGTGGGCAAAACCCTGGTGTCGTTGTCCGCGCGGCCCGCGTGACCTCCACGCTGATGTGAGATCCGGTGGTCCGAGCCGGCGGTGACCGGCTCGGCTGGCCGGATCAGACGCGGGTCATCGTGGAGGCGTATCCGCCGCCGCCGGGGTAGACCCATTCGCCGGTGACAGTGGTTCCCGCCGCGTCGAAGGTGCCCCGGTAGTAGGCGGGGCTGTCCTTGGCGCCTGCCCAGATGGTGAGGGTGTCACCGATCAATTCGTAGACGTAGTCGAACGTGTGTCCGACGGAGTCGTAGTAGCGCGAGGCCACATCGGGGCCGGTCGGTTCACCGAACGGGCGCAGGTTGCCGATCACCTCCATGCCGGTGACGGGGTAGCCGTCCTGGGCGAGATCGATGTGCTGGAGCAGGATAACCGGCCCGCCATCCATTCGTAGCGGACCGTTCCTTGCGCCCCCGGCAGGAATCGAACCTGCGACCTAGAGATTAGAAGGCTCTTGCTCTATCCAACTGAGCTACGGAGGCAATCGCTTTCACTGTGGCCGATGTCGGCCGCACTGTCCAGCTCGAAAAGTATAGCGACCGACCGGATGGCCGATCGGAGGCTCGGGTGTGGACGCCCCATCGGGGCGTGGTCGGGCACGTCGAACTACCCTCGTTGTCATGTCGTTATCGCAGGACCCCTCCGCTGGACCCGCCGTCGACGGCGGACCTCCGGCGGGTCCGGGTCCGGCGGCGTCGTTCGGTGCGCTCAGTGTGGTGGCCGGGTGTATCGCCGCGGTGGTCGCGGCCATGGTGGTCGGGTTGTCGGCCGCGCATGCGCTCAGTTTGCTCGGTATACCCGATCCGGGGGCGTTGACAACATATGGGTTGCCCGCATTGCGCGCGGTGGCCGATCTGGCTGCCGCGGTGACCGTCGGCTCGCTGCTGTTCGCGGCGTTCCTGCTGCCTCCGCGTGATGGTGGACTGCTCGAAGCGGGTGGGTATCGGGCGGTGCGGCGGGCCTCGGACGCGGCGCTGGTGTGGGCCGCGAGTGCGGCGCTGCTGGTGCCGTTGACGGTGTCGGACACGACCGGGCAGCCGGTCAGCGCGATCTGGCGGCCCGAAGTGTTGTGGCCGGTGATCACGCAGGTCGAGGTCGCGGGTGCCTGGCGCACGACGGTGTTGTTCGCGCTGATCGTGGCGATCGGGTGCCGGTGGGCGCTGCGCTGGGGCTGGACGCCGGTGCTGCTGGCGGGCGCGTTGGTGACCATGATGCCGCTGGCGCTGACCGGGCATTCGTCCTCCGGCGGCTCCCACGATGTGGCGACGAATTCGCTGATCCTGCACATGGTGTCGGCCGCGGTCTGGGTGGGCGGGCTGGTGGCGGTGCTGGCGCACGCGATGCGCGGCGGGGCGAACACCGATATCGCCGCGCGGCGGTTCTCGGTGGCCGCGACCATCTCGATCGTGGTGATCGGCCTCAGCGGCGTCGTCAATGCTTGGGTGCGGGTGCCCGTATCGGACCTGTTCACCACCACTTACGGCAGGCTCGTGCTCGCGAAAGCGGCCGCGCTGCTGGTGCTCGGCGCCATCGGCTACCTGCAGCGCCGGGCCTCGTTGCCCGCGTTGGCCGCCGATCCGCGCGACCGCGGTGCGCTCATCCGCTTCGCCGGGGTGGAGATGGTGATCTTCGCGGCGACCATCGGCCTGGCCGTCGGCCTCGGACGCACACCGCCACCGCCGCCGACCGCGGTGCCGACACCGGTCGAGGTGGAGCTGGGCTACACCCTCTCGGGTCCGCCCACGGTGAGCCGTCTGCTGTTCGACTGGCGGTTCGACCTGATCTTCGGAACCCTGGCGATCGTGTTGGCCGCGCTGTATCTGCTCGGTGTCCGTCGGCTGCGCAAACGCGGCGACGCCTGGCCGGTCGGGCGCACCATCGCCTGGTGCAGCGGCTGCCTGGTGCTGTTGCTCGCCACGTCGTCGGGGGTCGGACGCTATTCACCGGCCATGTTCAGCGTGCACATGGGCGCGCACATGGCGTTGTCGATGCTGGCACCGATCCTGCTCGCGCTCGGTGGCGCGGTGACCCTGGCTCTGCGCGCGCTCCCGCCCGCCGGACGCGGGGGAGTGCCAGGCCCGCGCGAGTGGATTCTGGCGGCCGTGCACAACCCGGTCTCGCGGTTCCTCACCCAGCCGGTGGTGGCGTCGCTGATCTTCGTCGCCGGTTTCTACGCGCTGTACCTGGGCGGCATCTTCGACGCCTATGTCGACTCGCACGCCGCCCACCTGATGATGAACGCGCACTTCCTGCTCAGCGGCTACCTGTTCTACTGGGTGGTGATCGGCATCGATCCCAAACCGCGCGAGGTGGCGCCGCTGACCAAGCTCGCGATGGTGTTCGGCACGCTGCCGTTCCACGCGTTCTTCGGCATCGCGCTGATGAGCATGACGACCGTGCTCGGCGACTGGTTCTATCGCACCCTCGACCTCGGCTGGAACATCGACCTGCTCGCCGACCAGCGCAACGGCGGCAGTTTCGCCTGGGCCAGCGGTGAGGTACCGCTGGTCGTGGTGATGCTCGCCCTGCTGGTCCAATGGTCACGCAGCGACACCAAGCTGGCCAAGCGCACCGATCGGGCCGCCGACCGCGACAACGACGCCGACCTGACCGCCTACAACGCGATGTACGCGGAGCTGGCGCGTCGTGACGGCGAGGTCCGCCGGTGAGCGGATTCGGTGGGCCGTCGAGCGAATCGACCGAGCGAGCCGGACCGGATCGGGTCTTGCGCACCGATGTGCGGGCGGCGCGGCGACGGCTGGCCGGGCGGGTGCGCAAGACGCCGGTGTTCCACACGAGCGTGGACGGGCCGGACGGGCCGGTGCCGGTATCGCTGAAAATGGAATTCCTGCAGCACGGCGGCACCTTCACGGTGCGCGGCGCGCTCAATGCCCTGCTGAGCACCGACAGCGGCGCCGATCACGTGGTGGTCGCCTCGGCGGGCAATACGGGGATCGCGGTCGCGTTGGCCGCCGCGCAACTGGGCAAGGAATGCACGATCGTGGTGCCGGAGTCCGCGCCGCACACCAAGGTGGCCGCGATGTGGGCGCACGGTGCCGAGGTGCTGTGGCACGGAACGACCTACGCCGAGGCGCAACGACGGGCCGTCACGTTGGCCGCCGAACGCGGCGCCGATCACCTGCACGCCTATGACATGCCCGCCGTGGTGGCAGGCGCCGGGGTGATCGGGCTCGAGCTGGAAGAACAGGTACGCGGCAGGCCGCCGGTGCTGGCCGCGGTCGGCGGTGGCGGGCTGATCGCGGGGCTCGGCGCGGCACTGGGCCGACGCCGCGAGATCGTCGGCATCGAATCCGAGCACATCCCGGTGCTCTCGGCCGCGCTCGCGAAAGGCGCACCGGTCGATGTGGACGTGGCGTCGCGGGCCGGCGAGTTGCTGTGCGCGACGCGGGTCGGCGATATCGCCTTCGACATCGCGCAGCGGCACCGGATGCCCGCGCTCGCGGTTGCCGACGATGCCGTCGCGGCCGCGCGTGAATATCTGTGGCGTGAGTTCCGTGTGGTGGTCGAACTCGAGGGTGCCGCCGCGCTGGCCGCCGTGCAGAGCGGGGTGTACAAACCGGCGTCCGGTGTGCGACCGATCGTGGTCCTGTGCGGGGCGAATACCGAGCTTCCCGTGCTCTGACACGGCAGATATCCACAACTGCCCGATTCATCCACAGATTCACTCGGCGCCTCCCACACCGCTGTTTCTCACGTCATCCTTGGGTGGTCAGAGCAACAACAGTGGATTCGAGCGGGGGCGGAATTCGATGTACGAGGCACACACGACGGTTGTCGGCACTGTCATCACCCAGCCGGTGCGGCGCGATCTCGGCAACGGCGAGCAGATGCTGACCTTCCGGATGGCGAGCAATGCCCGCCGATTCGACGTCAAAACGGGGGAGTGGACTGCCAACGGGACGCTGTATCTCACGGTCTCGTGCTGGCGCAGACTGGTGGCCGGGGTGGACCGGTCACTGCACCGCGGCGATCCGGTGATCGCCTACGGGCAACTGCGCACGCAGGAGTATCGCGGCAAGGACGGCACCGATCGGCGGGATCTCGAGATGCGCGCGGTCGCGGTCGGGCCCGATCTGGCGCGCTGCCACGCGAGCGTCGTCCGCCGGTCGGAGGGCATGCGATCGCTGCCGCACGCGGCGGTGCGGAATATTTCCGACCCACGTGACGCTGCGCTACCGGGGGCCGACGACGCTGCCACCGGGTATGCGTCGGCCGAACTCGTTGCCGTAGCCTCTACGACCGTGGCGGATGCTGTCCCCGCGCGATCGCCGGACGTGGTGTCGAGCACCAACGGTGCCGAGCAGATCGACGCATGAGGGTCGTTTCCGCGGCACCGGTCCCTTCCCCGTCCCGTCCCCGTTTCCCCCACCGATAGGCTTGCGCGTATGGCTGAGTTCATTTATCAGATGATCAAGGTTCGCAAAGCACACGGCGACAAAGTCATCCTCGACGACGTGTACTTGAACTTCCTTCCCGGCGCCAAAATCGGTGTCGTTGGTCCCAACGGCGCGGGTAAATCCAGCGTGCTGAAGATCATGGCGGGACTGGACCGGCCGAACAACGGTGAGGCGTTCCTCGGCGCGGGCGCCACGGTCGGCATCCTCATGCAGGAACCGGACCTCAACGAGGAGAAGACCGTCCGCGGCAACGTGGAGGAGGGCCTCGGCGAGGTCAAGGTCAAGCTGGACCGGTTCAACGAGATCGCCGAACTGATGGCCACCGAGTACTCCGACGAGCTCATGGACGAAATGGGCCAGCTCCAGGAGTTCCTCGACCACGCCGACGCCTGGGATGTCGACTCCCAGCTCGAACAGGCCATGGACGCGCTGCGCTGCCCGCCGCCGGACGCGCCGGTCACCAACCTCTCCGGTGGTGAGCGCCGCCGTGTCGCGCTGTGCAAGCTGCTGCTGAGCAAGCCCGACCTGCTGCTGCTCGACGAACCGACCAACCACCTCGACGCCGAGAGCGTGCTGTGGCTGGAGAAGCACCTCGCCGACTACCCGGGCGCTGTGCTGGCCGTCACCCACGACCGGTACTTCCTCGACAATGTCGCCGAGTGGATCCTCGAACTCGACCGTGGCCGTGCCTACCCCTACGAGGGCAACTACTCCACCTACCTGGAGAAGAAGGCCCAGCGCCTCGAGGTGCAGGGCAAGAAGGACCAGAAGCTGCAGAAGCGGCTCAAGGACGAACTGGCCTGGGTGCGCTCCGGCGCCAAGGCCCGTCAGGCCAAGAACAAGGCTCGCCTGGGTCGTTACGAGGAGATGGCGGCCGAGGCCGAGCAGCACCGCAAGTTGGACTTCGAGGAGATCCAGATCCCCGCGGGTCCGCGCCTCGGCGACATCGTGGTCAACGTGTCGAACCTGGACAAGGGCTTCGGCGATCGTCAACTCATCAAGGACCTGTCGTTCACGCTGCCGCGCAACGGCATCGTCGGCGTCATCGGGCCCAACGGTGTCGGTAAGACCACGCTGTTCAAGACCATCGTCGGTCTCGAATCGGCGGACAGTGGTGAGGTGAAGGTCGGCGAGACGGTCAAGCTGAGCTACGTCGACCAGAACCGCGGCGGCATCGACCCGAAGAAGAACGTCTGGCAGGTCGTCTCCGAAGGCCTCGACTTCATCCAGGTCGGCAACCAGGAGATGCCCTCACGCGCCTACGTCAGCGCGTTCGGCTTCAAGGGCCCGGATCAGCAGAAGCCGGCCGGTGTGCTCTCCGGTGGTGAGCGCAACCGCCTGAATCTGGCGCTGACCCTCAAAGAGGGCGGCAACCTGATCCTGCTCGACGAACCGACCAACGACCTCGACGTCGAAACCCTCAGTTCGCTCGAGAACGCGCTCGATCAGTTCCCCGGCTGCGCCGTCGTGATCTCCCACGACCGGTGGTTCCTCGATCGCACCTGCACCCACATCCTGGCGTGGGAGGGCGACGACGACAACGACGCCAAGTGGTACTGGTTCGAAGGCAACTTCGAGGCATACGAGGCGAACAAGATCGAGCGTCTCGGCGCCGACGCCGCACGCCCGCACCGTGTTACGCACCGCAAGCTGACGCGCGACTGATAACGCGCGCCCGTCGCGTGACGGCCCGGTGGAACGATCTGTGAACGGTCGATCTGCCGGGCCGTCGGCGTTATGCCGGTCGGCTCCCTCTCGTTCATCGAACGTTCGCAAGTTACCCGTGCGGCAAGCCCGAATTCGCTGAACATGTTCGAGTACCCGCAGCTAGTCTCGAAAATGCGTCACCCTCGTTGCGAAATCGAAGCGAACCACAATCCATGGGAGTGGGCTAAACGATGACGGTCTCGTCGGAAATCTCCAGCGCGGCGTGGGCCGCGGGAATGCCGCAGAGCTTGCGCGGCGATCTCGCGACTCTCGAGGAGGCGTATTTCCGACACGTCGACGCCGGCGACGTGGACTTCCCGATCCCCGGAATCACCCAGATCTTCCGGCACCACATGGAATTGGCCGCCGTTCGCCTGCCGGGTAAGGCCACCGTGCGGGTGCACCACCCCGACGACGGCACCGGGATGGGCGCGGCGGTGCAGGTCGTCACCGACGACATGCCGCTGCTGGTGGAGTCGATCACCGCGGCGCTCGGTCGGATGCAGGTGAGTGTCTCCGAGGTGATCCACCCGATCTTCGAGGTCACCCGCGACGAGCACGGCCACCTCACCGGCGCCGCGGCGCACGAGGTGGACGGCCACGGCGCGACCGGGCTCACCGAATCGTGGATGCACCTGCAACTGCACCCCTCGACCAGCCGGGCCCAACTCGACCACATCGAACGCACCATGCCCGAGGTGATCGACGATGTTCGCCAGGTGATCGACGACACCGAGGCCATGGCCGCGGTGCAGAGCTCGCTCGCCGACGAGCTCGACCGGTCCGCCGCCGCGGGCTCGACGCCGTTCCCCGGCGTCGAGGTATCGGACTGCGCGCAGCTGCTGCGCTGGCTGGCCGACGGCAACTTCACCCTGCTCGGTTACGCCCGCTACCGGCGCGGCGTCGAGAACGGCCACACCGTGTCCACGGCGGTGGCCGGCGCGAGCCTGGGCGTGCTCCGCCCTGATATCGGCACCGACTTCCAGGTGCCCATCAACGGCGAAGACCGCCCGCTGCTGCTGCTCACTCAGGGCCTGGTGCGCGCGACCGTGCATCGCTCGGTGTACCCGTACTTCGTCGGCGTCGCCGACGTCGACGCGGCCGGTGCGGTGGTGGGTGTGCACCTGTTCATCGGGGTGTTCACCGTCAGCGCGGTGCACGAGAACGTGCTCGACATCCCGGTGATCAATCGCCGGGTGCGCACCGCGATCGAGGGCGCCGGCTTCGACAAGGATTCGTTCTCCGGGCAGGCGATGCTCGAGGTGATCGAGTCGTTCCCGCGCACCGAACTGTTCTCCGCCGACACCGAGACCATGCGCCGCACGGCCGTCGCGGTGCTCGGCGTCGGATTGCGCAGGCAGGTCCGGCTTTTCCTGCGCTGTGACGGCTACGGCCGGTTCGTGGCCTGCATGGTGTACCTGCCGCGCGATCGCTACACCACCGCGGTCCGTCTGGAAATGCAGGAGATCCTGGTCGCCGAGCTCGGCGGTGTCGATATCGATTATTCGGCGCGGGTGAGCGAAAGCGAGCTCGCCAGTGTGTATTTCACGGTGATGCTGCCCGCCGAGTCCACCGGCAAGGCCGCTCCCGACACCTCCGAGGACAACCGGCTGCGACTGCAGGCCCTGCTCAACACGGCAAGCCACACCTGGGACGACCGGATCGGCGATGAGGTCGCCTCCTCCACGGTGCTCGATCCCGCTGTGGTGAAACGGTATTCGGACGCACTCCCCGAAAGTTACAAGGAAGACTTCTCGCCCGCTCGCGCGCTGGCCGACATCGTGCGGCTCGAGCGACTCACCGAGGGCGGCATCGGCCAGTACCTGTACCGCAGACCTGAAGCGGCCCCGGGTTCGTGGCGGTTCAGCCTCTACATCGCCGGTTCGGGTGTGTCGCTGAGCCAGGTGCTCCCGGTGCTGCAGAGCCTGGGCGTCGAGGTGGTCGACGAACGGCCCTACCAGCTCGAACACGAAGGCGGCACCGAGCGCTGGATTTACGATTTCGGCCTGCAGGCCCGTCCCGAACTGCTGCGCAACGCGCTCGGCGGCGACCTCGACGCGGCACTGCTCGAAGAGCCCGGCCAGATCGATGCCTTGCGCACCCGGTTCACCGACGCCTTCGAAGCGGTCTGGTACGACCGGGCCGAAGCCGACGGTCTCAACGAACTCGTGCTGCGCGCCGGCCTGCCGTGGCGGTCGGTCGCGATCCTGCGTGCGTACGCGAAATACCTGCAGCAGGCCGGATTCCCGTACTCCCAGGTCAATATCGCCCGTGTGCTGCTGGCCCATCCCGAGGTCGCGCGCGACTTCGTCGACCTGTTCGCCGCCCGCTTCGATCCGGCCACCGTGTCCGCCGAGACCGCCGTCGAGCTCGAGGCGCGGGTGCGGGCGGGGATCGACGAGGTGGTCAGCATGGATGCCGACCGCATCCTGCGTGCCATGCTCGGGCTGATCAAGGCCACGCTGCGCACCAACAACTACGTCCTCGATGCCGAGGGCCGTCCGCGCGACTACCTGTCGCTGAAGGTGGAACCGCGCGAGATCGCCGAATTGCCCAAGCCACGACCGCAATTCGAGATCTTCGTGTATTCGCCGCGAGTGGAGGGCGTGCACCTGCGGTTCGGCTCGGTGGCGCGTGGCGGGCTGCGCTGGTCGGACCGGCTGGAGGACTTCCGCACCGAGATCCTGGGTCTGGTCAAGGCGCAGGCGGTGAAGAACGCGGTGATCGTGCCGGTCGGGGCCAAGGGCGGCTTCGTGGTGAAGCGCCCGCCCCCGCCGATCGGTGACGCGGCCGTCGACCGGCAGGCGAGCATCGCCGAGGGCATCGCCTGCTATCGCACCTTCATCTCCGGGCTGCTCGACGTGACCGACAATGTCGACCTGGCCACCGGCGCGGTGCTGCCGCCCGATCGGGTGGTCCGCCGCGACGGCGACGACACCTACCTGGTGGTCGCCGCCGACAAGGGCACCGCCAGCTTCTCCGATATCGCCAACGATGTGGCGCTGCGCTACGGCTTCTGGCTCGGCGATGCCTTCGCTTCCGGCGGCTCGGCGGGCTATGACCACAAGGCGATGGGTATCACCGCCAAGGGTGCGTGGGAAGCGGTCAAACGCCACTTCCGCGAGATGGACATCGACACCCAGAGCCAGGAATTCACGGTTGTCGGCGTCGGCGACATGAGCGGTGACGTGTTCGGCAACGGCATGCTGCTGTCCCCGCACATCCGCCTGGTCGCGGCCTTCGACCACCGGCACATCTTCCTCGACCCGAATCCCGACGCCGCGAGCTCCTTCGCCGAACGCGAGCGCCTGTTCGCGCTGCCGCGATCCTCCTGGGCCGACTACGACCGCAGTCTGATCAGTGAAGGCGGCGGTGTCTTCGAGCGCACCGTGAAATCGGTGCCGATCTCGCCGCAGGCCAGGACCGCACTCGGCCTGCCCGATTCGGTGCAGACGCTCTCGCCGCCGGAACTGGTGCGCGCGATCCTGCTCGCGCCGGTGCAGTTGCTGTGGAACGGCGGCATCGGCACCTATGTGAAGGCCAGCACCGAATCCAATGCCGAGGTGGGCGACAAGTCCAACGACGCGGTGCGTGTCGACGGAAATCAGTTGCGGGTCAAGGTGATCGGCGAAGGCGGCAATCTGGGTGCCACCGCGCTCGGCCGGATCGAGTTCTGCCGCAACGGCGGCAAGATGAACACCGACGCGCTCGACAATTCCGCGGGCGTGGACTGCTCCGACCACGAGGTCAATATCAAGGTTCTGCTCGACGGTGTGGTCAGCGCGGGTGGTCTCGCCCCCGCCGACCGCAATCCGCTGCTGGCCTCGATGACCGATGATGTCGCGCGAATGGTGTTGCAGGACAACGTCGCTCAGAACGTGTTGATCGGCATCGCCCGCACCGACGCGCCCCACATGCTCACGGTGCACGGCCGCGTCATCGCCGATCTCGAACAGCGCCGTGGCCTCGACCGCGAACTCGAAGCGCTGCCCTCGCCCGTCGAGCTGACCCGTCTTGCCGAGGCAGGCGCCGGACTCGCCTCACCCGAACTGGCCAACCTGCTCGCGCACGTGAAGCTCGGGCTCAAGGCCGACCTGCTCGACACCGACTTGCCCGACAGCACCTATTTCGCGACCAAGCTGCCGCTGTACTTCCCTACTCCGCTGCGCGAGCAGTTCGGGGCGGCGATCAAGAAGCACCGGCTGCGCCGCGAGATCGTCACCACGATGATCGTCAACGAGGTCGTCGACTACGGCGGCATCACCTACGCCCATCGGCTCGCCGAAGAGGTCGGGGCCACCACCTCCGACACGGTGCGCGCGTTCGCCGCGGCGACCGAGATCTTCCAGCTCCACGACGTGTGGTCGCGCATCCGCAGCGCGGACGCCCCGTCCGGGGTCTGTGACCTGCTGGAACTGGAATCGAAGCGGACGCTGGACCGGGCCTCGCGCTGGTTGCTGACCAACCGTCCGCAGCCGGTCGCGGTCGGCGCCGAGATCAACCGGTACCACCGTCGCGTGCAGGAACTGGCGCCGCAGGTGCCGGGCTGGTTGCGCGGGCACCATGTCACCTCGCTCACCCAGGGCGCGGCCGAGTTGATCGCCCGCGGCGCGCCGACCGACCTGGCCACCGAGGTATTCGGGTTGCTCGGGCTGTTCCCGCTGCTCGACATCGTCGACATCGCCGATATCACCGACCGTGAAGGCACAGAGGTGGGCGCGCTGTACTACGCGCTCAACGAGCATCTCAAGATCGACTGGCTGCTCGAGGCGGTGAGCCACCTCGAACGGGGCGACCGCTGGCACGCGCTGGCCCGGCTCGCGCTGCGCGACGACATGTACGGTTCGCTGCGCTCGCTCACCCTGGATGTGCTGTCCGCGGGCGACCCGGAGGAAACGGCCGACGAGAAAATTGCATACTGGGAGTCGAAGAACCAGTCCCGGCTGGGTCGTGCGCGCGCGGCACTGTCGGAATTGTTCGAGTCCGGGACCCACGACCTCGCCACACTGTCGGTTGCCGCACGACAGGTGCGGAGCATGGTGAGCGGGGTGGGCGCCCAATCGGAGGTACCACGGTGACGAGTTCGCCCACCGGCAACACCGCCACGTCCGCACCGGAGCTGGTGTTGCCGCAGCGTTTTCACGCGAAGGTCGAGATCCGCTGGTCGGATATGGACGTGTTCCAGCACGTCAACCACGCCCGGATGGTGACGCTGCTGGAAGAGGCGCGGATCCCGTGGCTGTTCGACGACGACAAGCCGACGGCGTCGATGGGGCGCCAGGGCTGTGTGCTGGTCGACCTGCACGTGAAGTACCGCGGGCAGTTGCGCCACGAGGACACCCCGCTCGATATCGCCATGTGGGTCAAGCAGTTGCGCGCGGTCGATTTCACCATCGGCTACGAGGTGCGCGCCAACGGCGCTGCCCCTGATTCGCCGCCCGCGGTCATCGCGACCACGCAGCTCGCCGCGTTCGACATCAACACCCAGCGCCTGCGCAGGCTCAGCGAGTCCGAGCGCGATTACCTGGCATTGTGGCGGGCGTGAGCTCGGAACAACGGGTGCTGCACACGCCCGACCCGGCCGAACGCGAGAACCTGGCCACCTTCCTCAGTCGTGCCATCCGCCTCGATCCCGCTACTGTCGTCCGGCTGCGGCGGCGGGGGTCCAGTCTCGTATCTGCTTGGGTAGCAACGGGTTTCGAGACTCTCGCGGTGCGCACGATCACCGCCGAACTCGGTGTCGACGATGTGACCGTCGGCGCGGACATGGTCCTCGCCGGGCTGAGCACGGGTCATCCGATCGACCTGGGCTACTCGATGGATTCCGCGTGGCGTGGCGCACTGCCGCCCACCGACGGCTTCGCGCATGTCGACGACATTCCGGCACGGACCCTGGTCGAGTTGGCCGAACGCGGGGCGGATGTGGCCCGTGAACACGGCGGTCCCAAGGGGCCGCCCGCGTCGCTGCTCGATCAGTCGGTTCTCACCGTCACGGGGCCCGGCGATCTCGAGGTCCAGGTGCCGATGCGCGTTGTCTTCGCGCTCACCGCAATGGATTTCATCCCGCACGCGGGGGAGAAGACGGAGTCGCGGCGCATTCAGCCGTCGGAGCTGGTGCGGGTTCGGGCTACTCGTACCTGGTTGCGGCTGGATGCTCGGTACGGGTCGGTCGCTCGGCGGCTCGGTGGTGGGATTCCGTTGTCGCCCAGCTGAATTGTGCGGGCTTGGCTCCGGGGGTTTGGTAGTCGCTGGGCGGGATGTCTGGCAAGGCCTCGGGGTTTGAGTTGTCCCAGAGGTTTGACGCTGTGTTTTTGGAGCGCTGGCGCGCTCGAGCGCGGCCCCTGGGGGGCCGCGAGTTAGCCGCCGT
>NZ_JBHYRN010000049.1:0-21338 GCF_042749305.1 Nocardia sp. NPDC058705
GGCCGCGACCGGCCACTGCGTGGCCGCCGCTCCCTCGGGGTCGCGGGTGGGTGGCTGGGTTGGGTGGGTTGGGTGGGTTGTGGACGACGGGGACAGGCCTTGTGCGCGGTGTGGTTGTTGGCCATGTGGCGAAATGCCGCGAGCCCGTCGCCTGTGATCAGGTGACGGGCTCGTGCCTTGTGGCCGTGGGAGGGCGCTCAGGCGTCTACGGTGGCCTGGGCGTCGGAGGCGGTGGCTTCCGCGGGCTTGCGGCGGCGCCTGCGGCGGGCGGGCTTGGCTGCGTCGTCGTCGCCGTCGGCCGGGGCCGGTTCGGGGGCGTCGGTGGCTTCGCTGGTGCTCGACTCGGTGGTTGCTGCTTCGCCTGCTTCTGCCGGCTTGCGGCGGCGGCGTCTGCGGCGGGCGGGCTTGTCGCCTTCGGTCGCTTCGTCGGTGCCTTCGGCCGACTCGGTGGTCGTCGCATCGCCCTCGGTGATGGGGGTGCCGGCGCGGGTGCGGCGACGGCTGCGCGAGGACTTCGGGCGCTCGGGGCGCTCCTCGACTACGGCGTCTTCGTCACGGGTGGGGGCCGCGGGCTTGCGGATCACGCCGGTGATGCCCTCGGGGATGCCGAGGTCGCTGTAGAGGTGGGGGGAGCGGGAGTAGGTCTCGGGGGGGTCGGTCATGTTCAGGCTCAGCGCCTTGTTGATCGACTCCCAGCGGTGCAGTTCGTCCCAGTCGATGAGGGTGATCGCGACACCGGTGCGGCCGGCGCGGCCGGTGCGGCCGATCCGGTGCACGTAGGTCTTCTCGTCCTCGGGGCACTGGTAGTTGATGACGTGGGTGACGTCGTCGATGTCGATACCGCGCGCGGCCACATCGGTGGCGACGAGCACGTCGATGCCGCCCTTGCGGAACTTGGTCAGCGCCTTCTCACGGGCGATCTGACCGAGGTCACCGTGCACGGCGCCGACATTGAAACCACGCTCGGCGAGATCGTCGGCCACCTTCTGCGCGGTACGCTTGGTGCGGGTGAAAATCATTGTGGCGCCGCGGGTCTCGGCCTGCAGCACGCGCGCGACCAGCTCGGCCTTGTCCATCGCGTGCGCGCGGTAGACGAACTGCGCGGTGCGGTCGTGCACCGCGGAGTCGTTGGCCAGCTCGGCACGGATGTGCGTGGGCTTGGTCAGGAAGGTGCGGGCCAGGGTGATGATCGGGCCGGGCATGGTGGCCGAGAACAGCATCGTCTGACGCTTGTCGGGCACCATCGACAGGATGCGCTCGATATCGGGCAGGAAGCCCAGGTCGAGCATCTCGTCGGCCTCGTCGAGGACGAGCACGCCGATCTTGCCCAGGATCAGGTGGCCCTGGTTCGCCAGATCGAGCAGGCGGCCCGGAGTGCCGACGACCACGTCGACACCCTTGCGGAGGTCGGCGATCTGAGTGTCGTAAGGGCGGCCACCGTAGATGGCGGCGACCTTGAGCGAACCCTGGTGGTTGCTCAGGTACTTGCTCGCGTTCTCCAGGTCCTTGGTGACCTGGATGCACAGCTCACGCGTCGGCACGATGATCAGCGCGCGCGGGGTGCCGTCGAGCGGGGTGGTGCCGTTGTCGGCGGTGGCGATGCGGTGCAGCAGCGGCACGCCGAAACCGAAGGTCTTGCCCATGCCGGTGCGGGCCTGGCCGATGAGGTCATCGCCTGCCAGTGCCAGCGGCAGGGTGAGTTCCTGAATCGCGAAGGTGCGTTCGATCCCGATCTCGCCGAGCGCGCGCACGATTTCTTCGCGCACGCCCAATTCGGCGAAACTCGGCGGGATGTGGGTGTTGTCCAGTTCGGCCGTCAGGAGCGTTTCGGCCAAGCCGGGTTCCTGTTCGACAGTGATCTTGCTCAGTGTTCGTGCCTTCCTCGTCATTGCATCTCGCACGCACGAGGTGGGGCGGGCCGGTCGGCCCGCGACGACCACATATCCGCCTGTGATATTTCACCGGGCCGGCGCCGGATAACCATCGCCGACCAGGCATTATGCTGGCCGTCGAGACGGTGTCATCGGCGCGGCGCGACGGTGATGCGGATTCGTTGCGCGCACATTTTCTCGACATTGCTGTCTGTGGACATCGCCGCTGCTCCCCCGCGCTGTGCGCCGGTGGAGTGCCACGCCGCGGACGTATCCGGGCGTCGAAATAGCGTTGTCCAAGGAGATTGTAGCGTGATAATCTGCGTAATCCGAATTATCGCGTGGTCGAATGTCGCGCGAAATCGGGCTCGCCGCGGTATTACCTGGCCATGAGTGGTGTGTCGCAGCGCAATTCATACGCGCGGGATTTCGCGCGTGTCCGCGGATGTAATGCACCTCACTGGTACCGGCGGTACCGGGTGTGAGACATTTCTAGTCGTGAGTATCACCGACACCGTCACCACTGCCGCGCGCAACGCGTGGGCGCTGAGCTTCGGCGCAGGGATCGAGCCCGTCGACCCGACGCCCTCGACCGTGCTGTGGGACGAACCGCATCGCCTGCTGCGTCGCTACGATACCGAATTCCAGTCCGCCGCAAGCGATTCCGCGGTGCTGTTGGTGCCGCCGCTGGCCGCGCCCGCCACCTGCTTCGACCTGCGCCGCGATCAGAGCCTGGCCCGCTATCTGGTGGAGACCGGCCGCGCGCCCTACCTGGTCGACTACGGCGACATCTCCTTCGCCGACCGCCGGATGGGCTTCGAGGACTGGGTCACCGACATCCTGCCGGAGGCGATCCTGCGGGTGAGCGCCGATCGCGGCGGTGCGCCGGTCGACCTCATCGGCTGGTCGGTCGGTGGCATGTTCTCCCTGCTCACCGCCGCCGCGAACCCGGAACTGCCGATCCGTTCGGTGACCGGGGTCGGTCCGCCGCTGGACTACGACAAGATGCTCGGCATTCCGCAGTTGCGCGCCGTCGCGAGCCTCACCGGCGGCCGGGCGTCCACCGCCCTCGTCCGGGCCGCGGGCGGCATTCCCGCGCCGCTCACGAAACTGGGCTACCGCCTCGCCGCCTACGACCGTGAACTGGCGCGTCCTGGCTTCATCGCCCGCAACATCACCAACACCGAGACCCTGGCCAAGATGGAATCCATCGACCGTTTCCAGTCCGCCATGCCCGGCTACCCCGGCCGCTTCTACAACCAGCTGTGGGGCCGGATGATGCTGGCCAACGACATCGGCAACGGCAAACTCGAACTGGCCGACCGCACAATCCGCCTCGCCGACGTGCGCGTGCCGGTGCTGCTGATCGGCGGCAAGTCCGACGTGATCACCCCCAAGGCCGCCGTAGAGGCCGGTCTGCGCACCCTGTCCGGTTCGCCGTCGGTCACCTACGAGGTCGTGCCCGGCAGCCACCTCGGCATCCTCACCGGACCGGAAGCCCGCGAAACCACCTGGGCGCACCTGGACAAGTTCCTGGCCGAACGCGACTGATCATCGATCGGGACTATTCTTGACAGTCATGGGAGCCCAGACCTCAAGCGCGCCGGAATTCTTCTCCACCGAACCGCTCGCCGCGGACCACGCGGGGGTGACGGAACTGTTCGCGGTCCTCGCCTACGGTGAGCTCTCGGCGTTCTACCGGCTCGCCGAAGAGGCGAAGCAGGCGCCGTCGTTGCGCGGCCGGATCGGCGTCGCCAAGATGGCCGCCGCCGAACTCGCGCACTTCGAAACCCTGGAAGCCGCACTCACCGCACGCGGCGCCGACGCCGAGGCCGCGATGGCGCAGTACCAAGGCGCCCTTGACTCCTACCACGCCTCCACCGACCCCTCGACCTGGCTCGAGTCGATGGTCAAGTTCTACGTCGCCGACGGCCTCGCCGCCGACTTCTACACCGAGATCGCAGGCGCCCTGCCCGCCGAAGTCTCCGACGTGGTCCGCGACGTCCTCGCCGAAACCGGCCACTCCCAGTTCGTCGTCGACGAGGTCCGCAGCGCCGTAGCCGCCAGCCGCTCCGAACGCGACCGCCTCACCCTCTGGGGCCGCCGCCTCCTCGGCGAAGCCATCACCCAGGCCCAATTCGTCATGGCCCAACGCGACGAACTCGCCGAACTCGTCCTCGCCGCCACCGGCGACCTCAACGGCATCGCCACCTTGTTCGACCGCATGCAGGAACGCCACGCGGCCCGCATGGGCGTACTGGGCTTGTAAGTTACTGCCCGACAGCGCGACCCGGCACCAGGCGCAATTCTGGTGTGCGGGCGGCTGTTTCGCGAGGGAGCCAGATGACTACCTGCTGGTCCTTCTCGGCGGACAATGTCTGCACTGTGTAGGTGAGGGTGCCTCGGGTGGGGTGTTCGAAGCCGAGGAGGGTGGGGAGGTCTTCGGATAGGCGGTGGGGGTGCCAGCGGCGGGCGAATTCGGGTTCTTCGCACAGGGTGGTGATGATGCCTGCGATGCGTTCGTCGTCGGGGCGGCGTAGGCGGGTTCTGGCGAGTTGGTCGGCGAGGTAGTCGGCGAATTGGGGCCAGTCGGTGACCGTGGTGCGGGCGAGGGGGTGGCGGAAGGTCCACAGGGCCAGGTTGACCAGGTCGGGGTTGTCGAGCAGGCCTAGTGGGGTGACCAGGTCGGCCCATGCGGTGTTCCAGGCGAGCACGTTGGCGCGGGGGCCGAGGGCGAAGGCGGGGGTGGGGTCGAGGGAGTCGAGCACGCTGCGCAAGGCTGCGGGGACCTGGTCGAGAACCGGGTCGAAAGCGGTGCTCGGGCAGCGTGATTCGCTGCCGGTGGTCAAGGCCAGCCAGCCGAAATGGGCCCGCTCGGTGTCGTTGAAACGCAGTGCGGTGGCGAGCGCGTCGACCACGGCCATCGACGGATTGGTATCGCGGCCCTGCTCGATACGGGCCAGGTAGTCGGCGCTGACACCGGCCAGCACCGCGACCTCTTCCCGACGCAGGCCGGGAGTACGACGCCTGCCGCCACCGGGCAGGCCGACATCCTCGGGCCGCAACTCGGCTCGACGGGCGATGAGAAGCTCCGCGAACGCCGAACGAGCACCCGGATGATCCGCCATACCTGCGCCTACCATTCCTCGATCGTGCCTGGTCGGCGCGCCCACAGCCACGCCCTGTGGGGTCCAGGATAACCGCGGTCTGGTTAACGGACCGCAGTCCGGTCAGGGTGGAGTCATGACTTCCTCGACACAGACCCAAGCCCTGAAGGCCGGATCCTGGGCCCTCGACGCCGCCCACTCCTCGGTCGCGTTCACCATTCGCCACCTCGGCATCGCCAAGGTGCGTGGCGGCTTCACCCGCTTCGAGACCGAGTTCGTCGTCGACGAAACCGGCGCCGCCACCCTCGGCGCCACCATCGAACTCGACTCCTTCGACACCGGCAACGCCGACCGCGACGCCCACATCCGCCAGGCCGACTTCCTCGACGTCGCCAACCGCCCCACCCTGAGTTTCCGTGCGACCCAACCGGTTCGGATCGCGGAGTCCTTCACCGTCACCGGCGAGGCGACCCTCGGCACCATCACCAAGCCGCTGACCCTCGACGTCGAATGGGGCGGCATCGCTGACTTCCCCGACGGCACCCGCCACGCCGGCTTCTCCGCCACCGGCGCCATCAAGCGCACCGACTTCGGTGTCGGCGTCGCGATGCCGGGCATGCTCTCGGACACCGTCAAGATCGAACTGGAGATCGAGCTCGTCGAACCCTGACTGCTGATTTCGTACGAACATGGGTAACTCGTCGGGTACGCCCAAAGCGCGATCAGAACCGGTGCCCGCAGGCCCGATCCGGAAATGTGGACGCACCTGAGCCGTCGGCTGAAGGCGCGGAGAGGCGGGCTAGTTCGCTCACAGCGCAGGCGGCTCCGGCACCCGTGTCGGGGCCCTGCACTAACCTGGGAGACGACAACACAGGACTCTTACGTTCGGAGGTTGGCCGTGGAGGTCAAGATCGGTATTTCGGATAGCCCGCGAGAGCTCGTCATCAACAGTGCGCAGAGCCCTGACGAGATCGAGGCGCTGGTGTCCGATGCGCTGAGCGGCTCCGCAGGCGTCGTGTCGCTCACCGACGAGAAGGGTCGCAAGTTCCTCATCCAGGCCGCGAAGGTCGCCTACGTGGAAATCGGTTCGCCCGCCACCGGTCGCGTGGGTTTCGCCACCGTCTGAGCTGCGAAGACAAAGTGCCCCGTCATCTTCGAAGATGACGGGGCACTCTTCGTAGGTCAGAGATCCTGCGAGTACGCGCGCTGGGCGGCGGTCAGCGGCACGTGCTTGAGGCCGCCCCAGGCCAGCGAGACCGTGGTGTCGACCGCTTCGTCCTTGGGGACCGGGCGATCGGCTTCGAGCCAGTAGCGCGCCGAGAACTGGCTCGCGCCGACCAGGCCGACCGCCAGTATGCGGGCGCGGTACGGGTCGAGGCCCGAGTCGTGGGCGACCAGATCGAACACCGCGTCGACACAGGCCTCGGTGGCCTGTTCGACCCGGCGCTGCACCTGCGGCTCGCTGGTGAGGTCGGATTCGAAGACGAGGCGGAAGCCCTGCATCTCGTTGTCGACGAAGTCGAAGTACGCGGCGACCGCGGCCCGCACGCGCTGCTTGTTGTCGGTGGTGGAGCGCAGCGCCTGGCGCACACTCGACACCAGGATGTCGACGTAGTTCTGCAGCACCGCCAGATACAGCTCGAGCTTGCTGGCGAAGTGCTGGTACAGCACCGGCTTGCTGACTCCGGCCACCTGGGAGATCTCGTCCATGCCCGCCGCGTGATAGCCACGCTGGACGAAGACTTCGCTGGCGGCGAGCAGCAGCTGCTGGCGGCGCTCGTCACGGGGCAGGCGGGTGCCGCGCTTGGCCGGGACCGTCTCCGGCACCGATCGGCGCGAGGGCATGCGGTCCACGAGGTCAGTCATCTCGGCTCTCTATAGTCGACTTCCCCGGCCGCCAGGGTGTGCGGTCCGGATATCCCACGAACGATACTCGCACGGTGTCCGCCCTGCGCCTCGCCCTGGAAATGTAGTACCAGTCCGCGGAGTTCGCCGGGCCGTAACCGTGCGAACTCCTGCGGCCGCCCGCACGGCCGATTTGCGCACTGTGAGAATCTGATGAGGTGAACGACCGACCGGACGACCAACCCGGCGGCGGGCCCGATGTCGCTCGCTCCACGCAACCCACCGAGTCCGGTTCTGTGACGGCGGCCCCGGTTGGGCGCGAACTGCAGGTCTACGACCCGCTCGGCCTCCACCAACCCGCCGACCGATCCCGCCAGCCGTTGCGCGCCCGCTGGGACCCCACCGACCACGACAACGGCCGCCCGCGCAGCCCGCAGCGCGACGCGAAGAAGCAGAGCGCGCTCGGCCGCTTCGTCTCCGCCTACGGGTGGCGGGCCTACGCGCTGCCGGTGCTGCTCGCCATCACCGTGCTGGTGGTCGTCGACGCGGTGCGCACCGGCCCGATCGCCGCGCCCACCGATCCCGGCTTCGGCGCGCTGAGTCCGAAGGTGGCGCAGTCCGGCATCATCGGCGCACCGCCCGGCGACGGGAAGTTCCCCGCCGATCTGCCGCTGGGCGCGCTGCCCGAGGGTGGCGAGTACGTCGAGCGCGCGGCGGGCACCTGGCATGTGGTGCCCGGCACCAGCGCACAGGTCGGCGCGGGCACCGAGCGCGTGTTCCGCTACACCGTCGAGGTCGAGGACGGCATCGACACCACCCCGTTCGGTGGCGACGCCGCCGTGGCCAAGATGGTGGAGACCACCCTCGCCAATCCGAAGAGCTGGTCGCACGACCCCAAGTTCGGTTTCCAGCGCATCGACGCAGGCCCCGCCGACTTCCGCCTCTCGCTCACCTCTCGCGAAAGCACCCGCGCCGCTTGCGGATTCGAGATCCCGATCGACTCGTCGTGCTACAACGCCGACCTCGACCGGGTGGTGCTCTCGGAGGTCCGCTGGGTGCGCGGCGCCCTGGCCTTCGACGGCGACATCGGCTCTTACCGGCAGTACCTGATCAACCACGAAGTCGGCCACGCCATCGGCTACCACGGCCACCAGCCGTGCGAAAGCGAAGGCGGCCTTGCCCCGATCATGATGCAGCAGACCTTCGGCACCAAGAACAACGACATCGCCCTGCTCGACCCCCATGGCGTTGTCCCCGCCGACGGCAAGACCTGCCGCTTCAACCCCTGGCCGTACCCGCGCGGATAGTGGCCTCGTCCATGCGGGAACATGGACGGGAAGAACAGCGCGGCGGGTCTTGTTGAACTCAGCAGAACGGCCACCAGCGCCACCTCGCCAAACACAGGAGTTCTCACGTGTCTTTCACCGGGACGTTGCCGCCGCTCGTCGAGCCGGCAGCGGAACTGACCAAGGATGAAATCGCGCGCTACAGCAGGCACCTGATCATCCCCGATCTGGGCGTCGACGGTCAGAAGCGGTTGAAGAACGCCAAGGTCCTCGTGATCGGCGCGGGCGGACTCGGCTCACCCGCCCTGCTCTACCTGGCCGCCGCCGGTGTCGGCACCCTCGGCATCGTCGAGTTCGACGAGGTCGACGCCTCCAACCTGCAGCGCCAGATCATCCACGGCGAATCCGATATCGGCCGCCCCAAGGCCGACAGCGCCCGCGATTCCATTCTCGAGATCAACTCGGGAATCGACGTGCGGCTGCACAAGATTCGCCTGGAGCCCGAGAACGCGGTGGAGCTGTTCGCCGAGTACGACCTGATCGTCGACGGCACCGACAACTTCGCCACCCGCTACCTCGTCAACGACGCCGCCGTCCTCGCGGGCAAGCCCTACGTGTGGGGCTCGATCTACCGCTTCGAGGGCCAGGTCTCGGTGTTCTGGGAAGACGCACCCGACGACCGCGGCATCAACTACCGCGACCTGTACCCCGAAGCCCCGCCGGCGGGCATGGTCCCCTCCTGCGCCGAGGGCGGCGTGCTGGGCGTGCTGTGCGCCTCGATCGGTTCGGTGATGGTGACCGAGGCGATCAAGCTGATCACCGGCATCGGTGAGACGCTGCTGGGCCGTCTGATGGTCTACGACGCACTGGACATGAACTACCGCACCATCAAGCTGCGCCGCGACCCGCAGCGCGAGCCGATCACCGAACTGATCGACTACGACGCGTTCTGCGGTGTGGTGTCGGAGGAAGGCACCGCCGCCGCGGCCGGGTCGACCATCACCGCCGCCGAGCTCAAGGACCTTCTCGACGCCGACAAGATCGAACTGATCGACGTGCGCGAGCCGGTGGAGTGGGACATCGTCCGCATCGAGGGCGCGACCCTGATCCCCAAGGACCGCATCCTGTCCGGCGAGGCGCTGTCGCAGCTGCCGCAGCACAAGCCGGTGGTGCTGTACTGCAAGACCGGTATCCGTTCGGCGGAGACCCTCGCCGCGCTCAAGCGCGCCGGTTTCGCCGATGCCACGCATCTGCAGGGCGGCGTGGTGGCGTGGGCCAAGCAGGTCGATCCCTCCCTGCCGGTCTACTGATAGCTGACAGTTTGCGACCTCGCCGCAGATTGCGGTGAGGTCGCAAAGTGGAGTGTCACAGCGTGCCTTGGGTCGCCGTCGGTGATCGCGGGGTTACGGTACGGCCGTGACCTCAGTCGAACCTCCCGAGCATGTGCGAGCCACATTCGGGCTTCGCGAAGTGACGCCGGTTTCCCTAGGGGACTGGGACGGTGGCTGGCGTATGGGTGACGTGGTACTCAGCCCCGTCGCCGATCACGCGCGGGCCGCGTGGTCGGCGAAAGTACGCGAACACCTCGCCGTCGACGGACTGCGTGTGGCCCGGCCTGTGCGCGCCACCGACGGTCGTTATGTTGTCTCCGGTTGGCGCGCCGACACTTACGTCGACGGTGCCCCCGAACCCCGTCACGACGAGGTCGTTTCGGTTTCGCTGCGGCTGCACAAGGCGACAGCGGAATTGGAACGCCCGCGCTTCCTGGTCCAGCCTCCCGTCGCCCCCTGGGTCGACGTGGACGTGTTCGTTGCCGCCGACCGCGCTGCCTGGGAATCGGTCCCGCTGCGCACCCTGCGCGCGGGCGGTGTCCCCATCGCCGCCACCCCCGACGGCCAGCGCTCCCTCGAACTGATCGGCCAGCTCTCCACCCTGCGCAAACCGGTCCGCAGCCCCAACCAGCTCGTTCACGGCGACCTCTTCGGCACGGTTCTGTTCACCGGCGCCCACACCCCCGGCCTCACCGACATCACCCCTTACTGGCGTCCCGCTACGTGGGCCGCCGGGGTCGTGGTCGTCGACGCACTGGCCTGGGGCGGTGGCGACGACGGCTTACTCGACCGCTGGGCGACCCTGCCCGAATGGCCGCAAATGTTGTTGCGGGCGTTGATGTTCCGGCTCGCGGTCCATGCACTGCATCCCCGTTCCACGCCCGAAGCGTTCCCAGGACTGGCCCGCACCGCTGACATGGTCCGATTGGCTCTGTAGCGAAAACTGCTGTGACATAAGGAAAGCCACGCTCGGGAGGGGCTCCGAACGTGGCTTTCCTGCGATGGACTACTTAAACGTTGGCGTAGGCCAGCGAAGGGACCTTGTCGGTGGCGAAAGAAGTGCGCAGGTAGCACCACCAGGTGACACCCGCCATCACCAGGAACGCACCGGCGTAAGCCCAGAAGGCAGGCGCCATCGTGCCGAAGTTGATGTTGGACAAGCGAAGTGCCTGCTGGAGGATGAAGCCGCCGAAGGCGCCGACCGCGCCGATCACGCCGATCGCCGCACCGGCCTGACGGCGAGCCGAAGCCTGCGCCTCGGTGATCTCCATGCCGTGTTCGGCGGCGTACTTCTTGGCGGTGGCGCCGAAGATCGAGGGGATCATCCGGTAGGTGGAGCCGTTGCCGACACCGGTGAGCACGAACAGCAGCAGGAACGCGGCCAGGTAGAGCGGGAAGCTCTTCATCGACAGGGCGGTCATGATCAGCGCGACCGCGACGGCCATGCCGGTGAACACGATCACGGTGATGCGGGCGCCGCCGACCTTGTCGGAGATCCAGCCACCGACGGGACGGCTGAACGAGCCGACAAGCGCGCCGAGGAAGGCGAGGTTACCGACCATGCTGATCCAGCCGATCTGGGTCAGGTGCGGGAAGTTGGCCTTGATCAGGGTCGGGAAGGCGAAGGAGAAGCCGATGAACGAACCGAACGTGCCGATGTAGAGGAACGACATGATCCAGGTGTGCGGGTTGGTCAGCGCCAGCTTGTAGGACTTGCCGTCGGCCTTGGCGGAGACGATCGAGTCCATGTAGCGCAGTGCGCCGAACGCGGCGACCAGGATGAACGGCACCCAGACCAGGATGGCCAGGGTGATGCCGAACCGGTAGCCCGCGGCGTCCTTGGCGAGCAGATGCGTGCCGAGGGTGATCAGCAGCGGCGCGACCAGCTGTGTTTGCGCCACACCGAGATTGCCGCCCGCGGCGTTGATGCCGAGCGCGGCGCCCTTCTTACCCTCGGGGAAGAAGAACGAGATGTTGGCCATCGAGGACGAGAAGTTACCGCCACCGACACCGGCGAGCGCGGCCAGCAGCAGGAAGACCCACATCGGCGTGCCGGGCTGGTTGATGAAGAACGCGAGGCCGAGAGTCGGGATCAGCAGCATTCCCGCACTGAAGACGGTGAAGGCTCGACCGCCGAACTTGGGGACCGCGAAGGTGTACGGGATGCGCAGGGTGGCACCGACCAGGGTCGGGACCGAGGTCAGCAGCAGTGCGTTGGCGACGGCGGTCGGATTGCCCTTGCCGAGACCCTCGAGGAAGGTGAAGCCCGCGGCGCCCATCGCGGTGACGATGGAGCCGAACAGCACCCAGACGCTGAAGCCCAGGTTCTCGGCGAACACAGAGAACCACAGGTTCTTCTTGGCGGTCTTCTCACCACCGGATTCCCAGAACTTCGGATTGTCGGGTTCCCACTGGGTCAGCCATCGACCCTTCTTCTCATATTCGAACGACGGAGATTCCGTCGCCTGGCCGGTGGCGGCGATTGCGGTCATCGGCTTCCTCTCGATCGAGCGCTTATGCGGTGTCGAGATAAAGGTAGAAGCCGGTTGTTGCGTGACAATGGCCTCAGGTGACGATCCCGGCAACTACGGCTCACCGCGCGAATTCGCAGGTGGTGACCGCCCGGTTACGTGGAATTAGGAACCGCGGTTATGTGCAGTTCAGCGGTCCGGGTATTCGGCGATGAGGGACCCGAGGAAGCAGTTGGCAGCTTGCACGGCTCGCTCGGCGTCGCCGTCGATCACGGCCTGCACGAGTTCTTCGTGCTCGGTGTCGTAGGCGTCGTCGGATTTCGCTGTGCGCGCGTGGATCACCTGTTCGATGATCGGCAGCAGCGAATCGTAGAACTCCAGGTATACCGCGTTGTGGCTGGCGACGACGATCGCGCGGTGCAGTTCGACGTCGGCGGCGATGGCCACCGGGTCGGCTTCGGCCCAGTTCCGGTTGCTGCGTTCGGCGAGCAGGCGGCGCAGGTTGGCGATATCGGTGTCGTCGCGGCGGCGCGCGGCCAGGCCTGCGGCAGTGGTGTCGAGTGCTTGGCGCAGCTCGAGGATGTCGCGTTCGTGCGCGTCGGCGAAGTACTTGCCGAGGGTGCCGCCGACCTCGGAGGTGGCGATCACATACGTGCCGGAGCCCTGACGGCGTTCGAGCATGCCCGCGTGCACGAGCGCCTGGACGGCCTCGCGCACGGTATTTCGACCGGTCCCGGTGAGCTCGGTGAGCTCGGGTTCGGTGGGGATCCGTTGACCCACAGGCCAACGGCCGGAACGGATCTCGGCCCGAAGCTGCTCGGTTACCTGGGCGATGAGGCTGGTACGCCGGACGGGTTGCACGTCGCAAGAGTACCGCTGGTCACAAACCATTGCCCGGATCATCGGGTCATCCTATGATTTCCGAGTGCCGCCATTCCGTGAATTTCAGCCAGGCGCCGGGTCGACCGTGGTGGGCGACCGGCGGGACGTCGTCGACCCTGTCGACGCTCCGGAGATCACTCGGTGGTCTCTGATCGAAGGCCGTCTGCTGGTACTGGCGGCCATTGTCATGTCGGCGCTGACGTTGCGCGCCGCTGTCACCGCGTTCAGCCCGCTCGCCGAGAAGATCGGCGCCGAGATCGGGTACGGGACCGGGATCGTCGGGGTGTTCGGCATGCTGCCGACCGCCATGTTCGGTCTCGCCGGGCTCATCACACCGCTGATCGTGCGCCGGTTCGGCCTCGAGAAGACCGTGTTCGTGGCGATGCTGCTGGCAGGCACCGGGTCGCTGGTGCGGGTGTTCTCCACCGGGACCGGTGAGTTGCTGGCGTTCTCCGGGGTCGCCCTGCTGGGTATGGGTATCGGCAATGTGGTGATTCCGCCGCTGGTGAAGCGGTATTTCGGTGATCACCTGGCCGTGATCAGCTCGCTCTACATCGTGATGGTGCAGCTCAGCACTGTCATTCCGGCGTTCATCGCGGTGCCCGTCGCCGAGGCGCACGGCTGGCGGATCTCGATGGGTGTGTGGGCGCTGATCGGTTTCGCGGCCGCGATCCCGTGGTTCGTCGTGCTGCGCGACCGGCGTGGTCGCGACGCCGTCGACACCACCGCGCTGCCCGTTGACGCGCCCGAGACCGGCAAGGCCTGGCGTTCGCCGGTGGCGTGGGGGATGGCCGGCATGTTCGGCATGACCTCGCTGACCACCTACGCCATGTTCGCCTGGCTGCCCAAGATCCTGTCCGACGCGGGCGCGAGCGCCGGTTTCGGCGGCAGCATGGTCGGGTTGTTCGCACTGATCGGGCTGGTCGGCGCGCTCGGTGCGCCCACGGTGGTCTCGCGGATGCGTAATCCGTTCCCCGTCGTGGTCGGCTGCATGGTGTTGTTCGTGACCGCGTTCATCGGACTGCTGGTGGCGCCGATGCACCTCACCCTGCTGTGGATCGTGCTGCTGGGTCTGGGCCCGTCCACCTTCCCGATGGCGCTCACCCTGATCAACCTGCGCACTCGCACACCCCAGGGCTCGGCGGCACTGTCCGGTTTCACCCAGGGCGTCGGTTACGCGATCGCCTGCACCGGCCCGCTGCTGTTCGGCATGCTGCACACCTGGACCGGCGGCTGGCTGGCACCTTTCTGCCTCCTGTTCGTCGCCATCGCCGTACTCCTCGCGGGCGCCTGGCAAGCCTGCAAACCGCGCATGCTCGAAGACACCTGGTGATCTGACGCAATGAAATTCTCACCGTCGGCCGCCCGCCGAAGTGCGGTGCGCGTGACTCTGGCCTAAAGTCGCTGAGAGGAGGCGCAGTTCACACCCTCACTGGGGTTTCTGATGATTTCTTGCTGCTTCCTTACGCGCGGAAATCGTTGCGTCACATGCCCGAAACAAAAGGGCTGATCTCACCTCCCTGATCGGGTGCAGGTGAGAAACCGTTGATTCAAGCGACATTTCCCGCAGCATTTCGGCAATACCCATTTCCTACCGTTGGGCCATCGCACTTTTGGGAGGCCCAATCTTGAGCACGCTGAAGCGGAACCACGACATCGAGCACTGGGATGCCGAAGATGTCGCGGCCTGGGAGGCCGGCGGCAAGGACGTAGCCAAGCGCAACCTGATCTGGTCGGTGATCGCTGAGCACATCGGATTCTCGGTGTGGTCGATCTGGTCGGTGATGGTGCTGTTCATGCCCACCGACAAGTACGGCATCGACGCGGCGGGCAAGTTCTTCCTCGTCGCCATGCCCACCCTGGTCGGCGCGTTCCTTCGCATTCCCTACACCGTCGCCACCGCCCGCTTCGGCGGCCGCAACTGGACGATCTTCTCCGCGTTCCTGCTGCTCATCCCGCTGCTGCTGACGCTGTACTTCATCAACCAGCCGGGCACCTCCTACACCACCTTCATGATCGTGGCCGCCTTCGCCGGCTTCGGTGGCGGCAACTTCGCCTCCTCGATGACCAACATCAACGCCTTCTACCCGCAGCGCCTCAAGGGCTGGGCCCTTGGCATGAACGCCGGTGGCGGCAACATCGGTGTCCCGGTGATCCAGCTGCTCGGTCTGCTGGTGCTGGTCACCCTCGGTGCCGATTACGCCTCGGTGATCTGCGCGGTCTACCTGGTCCTGGTCGGTCTCACCGCCGTCGGCGCCGCCTTCTACATGGACAACCTGACCAACCAGAAGGCCGACATGTCCTACATGGTCAAGGCCTTGCGGGTGCCGCAGTCGTGGGCGATCGCGTTCCTCTACATCGGCACCTTCGGTTCGTTCATCGGCTACAGCTTCGCCTTCGCCCAGATCCTGCAGATCAGCTTCAAGGCCGGTGGCGACACCGCCACCCAGGCCGCCATCCACGCCGCGTCGATCGCCTTCATCGGCCCGCTGCTCGGTTCGCTGGCCCGCCCCTACGGCGGCAAGATGGCCGACCGGATCGGTGGCAGCAAGGTCACCATCGCCACCTTCGGCGCCATGATGGCCGCCGCGCTGATCGTGATCACCGCCTCCTCGATGGCCGACAACAACAAGGGCATCGCCACCGGTTCGACCATGACCCTGCTGGTCGCGGGCTTCATCGCCCTGTTCGTGCTGTCCGGTTTCGGCAACGGTGCCGTCACCAAGATCATCCCGTCGGTCTTCGAAGCCAAGTCGAAGAGCTTGCCCCTCTCGCGGACCGAGCAGGCGGCCTGGTCGCAGAACACCGCGGGCGCCCTGATCGGCTTCGTCGGCGCGATCGGCGCCCTCGGCGGAGTCGGCATCAACATGGTGCTGCGCAGCTCCTACGCCAGCACCGCCTCGGCCACCACCGCGTTCTGGGTGTTCCTCGCCTTCTACGTGGTCTGCGCCGCCGTTACCTGGACGGTCTTCCTGCGCCGTCCGCGCCTTTCTTCCGACTCCGATGTCGTGGTCGAGGCCGAGTCCCTGGTCCTCGAGGCCGAAGCATCCACCCCGTCGGCTCGCGGCTGACGCCCGACCACTACCAAGGAGGTCACTCTCATGAACAGCACTCGCAAAACAGTGGTCGTGGTCGGCCACGGCATGGTCGGACACCGCTTCGTCGAAGCCCTTCGCTCGCGTGACGAGGCAGGCGTGTGGCAGGTCGTCATCCTGTCGGAGGAGAAGCTGCCCGCGTACGACCGCGTCGGTCTGTCCTACTACGTCGGCAACTGGAACGCCGATGACCTGGCTCTGCCGGGCAACATGTACGACGGCGACCCCCTGGTCGACCTGCGACTGGGCCAGCGTGGCGAGTCCATCGACCTCGAGGCCAAGACCGTCACCTCCACCAGCGGCGACGTCATCGCCTACGACGCCCTGGTCATGGCGACCGGCTCTTACCCGTTCGTGCCGCCGGTCCCCGGCCACGACCTGCCCGAGTGCTTCGTCTACCGCACCATCGACGACCTCGACGGCATCCGTGCCGCCGCCGAAGCTGCCGGTCCCGGCGCGCACGGTGTGGTCGTCGGCGGCGGTCTGCTCGGCCTGGAGGCGGCCAACGCGCTGCGCCTGCTCGGCATGACTCCGCACGTCATCGAGTACAACGGGCGCCTGATGCCCGCCCAGGTCGACGCTGGTGGCGGCGCGATCCTGGAGAAGCTCGTCACCGATATCGGCCTCAACGTGCACACCGGGGTCGGCACCGCCAAGATCGTCTCGATCGAGGAAGAGGGCGCCGACAACGTCACGGTGCACCTGTCCGACGATGCCGAGATCAAGGCCTCGCTGGTCGTGTTCTCCGCCGGTGTCCGCCCGCAGGACGCCCTCGCCAAGGCCTCCGGCCTCGAGATCGGCGCCCGCGGCGGCATCCTCACCGACCTCACCCTGCAGACCTCCGACCCGAGCGTCTACGCGATCGGTGAATGCGCCGCGATCGAAGGCGTCTGCTACGGCCTGGTCGCCCCCGGTTACACCACCGCCGAGATCGTCGCCGACCGCCTGCTGGGCGGGGCGGGCGAGTTCCCCGGCGCCGATATGTCCACCAAGCTGAAGCTGATGGGCGTCGACGTGGCCTCCTTCGGTGACGCGCACGGTGTCACCGAGGGCGCCCTCGAGGTCGTGCTGCACGACGCGGCCAAGGGCACCTACGCCAAGCTGGTCGTCTCCGACGACGCCCAGACCCTGCTCGGCGGCATCCTCGTCGGCGACGCCAGCCAGTACGCGGCCCTTCGCCCGCTGGTCGGCCGTCCGCTGCCCGCCGACGCCGCCGCGCTGATCTCCCCGGCCGGCGCCGAACTGGGCGCGGACTCCCTGCCCGACGACGCCCAGATCTGCTCCTGCAACAACGTCAGCAAGGGCGCGATCTGCGGTGCGATCGCCGAGGGTGCCTGCGACATCCCGGCCGTCAAGAGCTGCACCAACGCCGGTACCTCCTGCGGTGGCTGTGTGCCGATGATCAAGAAGCTCCTCGAACAGTCGGGCGTAGCGGTCTCGAAGTCGTTGTGCGAGCACTTCTCTCAGTCGCGTGCCGAGCTCTACGACGTGGTCGCAGTCACCGGCATCCGCACCTTCTCCGAGCTCATCGCCAAGCACGGCAAGGGCTCGGGCTGCGATATCTGCAAGCCGACCGTCGCCTCCATCCTGGCCTCGACCTCGAGCGACCACATCCTCGAAGGCGAGCAGGCCGCGCTGCAGGACACCAACGACCACTTCCTGGCCAACCTGCAGAAGAACGGCACCTACTCGGTCGTCCCGCGCATGCCCGGTGGTGAGGTCACCGCCGACCAGCTCATCACGATCGGTGAGGTCGCCAAGGAGTTCGGTCTCTACGTCAAGGTCACCGGTGGTCAGCGCATCGACCTGTTCGGTGCCCGCGTGGAGCAGTTGCCGCTGATCTGGAAGCGCCTGGTCGACGTCGGCATGGAGTCCGGCCACGCCTACGGCAAGTCGCTGCGCACGGTGAAGAGCTGCGTCGGTTCCACCTGGTGCCGCTACGGCCAGCAGGACTCGGTCGGCATGGCCGTGTTGCTGGAGAAGCGCTACCGCGGCCTTCGCTCGCCGCACAAGATCAAGCTGGCCGTCTCGGGTTGCGCGCGTGAATGCGCTGAAGCCCGCGGCAAGGACGTCGGCGTGATCGCCACCGAGAACGGCTGGAACCTCTACGTCGGCGGCAACGGCGGCCTGACCCCCAAGCACGCGGTGCTGCTGGCCGGTGAGCTCGACGACGAGACCCTGATCAGCTACATCGATCGCTACCTGATGTTCTACATCCGCACCGCCGACCGCCTGCAGCGCACCGCGCCGTGGCAGGAAGCCCTCGAGGGCGGCTTCGACTACCTCAAGGCCGTCATCCTCGACGACAGCCTCGGCATCGCGGGCGACCTCGAGGCCGCCATGGCCAAGCACGTCGACGGCTACAAGGACGAGTGGGCCGCGGTCCTCGAAGACGAGAACAAGCTCTCGCGCTTCGTCTCCTTCGTCAATGCCCCTGACGAAGCCGATCCAACGATTTCGTTCGACGACAGCGGCGAACGCAAGGTACCAGTGCTTCTCGGTCTCCCCGGCATGCCCGTCGGTGTTGGGTCGGACACAGCACCGGCCGGGAAATAAGCACTTAACGCTGCGGAAACAGGGCGCCTGTACCAATAGGTAAGGCGTTCGGAGGAGGAACCGATGACCGTTATCGACACACCCACCATCACTACTGAGACCGCGACCTGGACCCAGGCCTGCCGACTCGATTTCCTGATCCCGGGCCGCGGCGTCGCAGTCCTGCTGAAGGGCGGCCGTCAGGCGGCTCTGTTCCTACTCTCCGACGGCACGCTCGCCGCCGTGGGCAATATCGATCCGTTCGGTCGGGCCGCGGTGATGTCGCGCGGCATCATCGGTGATCGTGGCGGCGTTCCCGTTGTCGCGTCGCCGCTGCTCAAGCAGGCTTTCTCGCTGATCGACGGTCGTTGTCTCGACGACGAAACCATGTCCCTGCCGGTTTACGCGGTACAACTCGACGGCGGCGTCGTCGCGGTCTCGAACGAGCCGGTGCAAAACCCATGACCTCTCCCACCGACACTGGCCCTTGCCTTGCCGGCTTCACCATCGGCGTCACCGCGGCTCGTCGCGCCGAAGAATTCAGCACACTGCTCACCCGCAAGGGCGCGACCGTGGTGTCGGCCCCTGCCATCCGCATCATTCCGCTGGCCGATGACACCGAGCTCGAACGGGTCACCGAACTGCTGATCGCCGATCCGCCGCAGATCACCGTCGCCACCACCGGCATCGGTTTCCGCGGCTGGATGGAAGCGGCCGAAGGCTGGGGGCTGGCCGAGGTCCTGCGCGACACCCTCGCCTCCACCCGGATGCTGGCCCGCGGCCCCAAGGCCAAGGGCGCCATCCGCGCCGCCGAACTGCGCGAAGAGTGGTCGCCCGCCTCGGAGTCCTCGGCCGAGGTGCTCGACCATCTGCTCGCCGAAGGCGTCGAAGGCGTCCGCATCGCGGTGCAGCTGCACGGCGCGACCACCGAATGGGAGCCGGTTCCCGACTTCTGCGAGGTGCTGCGCTGCGCGGGCGCCGATGTGGTTCCGGTGCCGGTGTACCGGTGGGAGCCGCCGTCCGATCGCGGGCCGATGGACAACATGATCGACGCGATCATCTCCGGCAGCCTGGACTGCGTCACCTTCACCAGTGCGCCCGCCGTGGCGTCATTGTTGATGCGCGCCAAGGAAACCGGGCTCCTGGAGTCGGTGCTGCACGCGTTCCGTGGCCGGGTGCTCGCCGCCTGCGTCGGCCCGATCACCGCGGCACCGCTGGAAGAGCTCGGCGTGCCGACCACGATGCCGGGCCGGGCCCGTCTGGGTGCGCTGGCTCGCCATGTGGCAGAAGAACTTCCGCGCCGCGCCAGCCGGATCTACGCGGCCGGGCATCTGGTCAGCGTGCGTGGTGGGTGTGTGGTCGTCGACGGTGAGGTGCGTCAGCTGGCGCCCGCGCCGATGGCGTTGATGCGCTCGCTGGCTCGTCAGCCCGGTCGGGTCGTTTCGCGTGAGGACCTCCTCTCCGCGCTGCCCGGTGGCGGTGACGACACCCATGCGGTGGAGACCGCGATCGCGCGACTTCGTGCTGGTCTCGGGACGCCAAAGGCGATTCAGACCGTGGTGAAGCGTGGCTACCGGCTCGCGCTGGACGCGGCCGACTGCTCCGATACGCCTGTTGCGCGTCCGGCTGTGCAGCCGCCGCATGCTGCGGGGATCGGGACGCCTGCTCGGTCGCCTCGATCTGCCGCGATGGGGGCGTGGTGAGCGTCGGCGGGCCGGGAGATCCGGCTCTGGTGCTCGTCGCGCACGGGACGCGTAGTGCGCGTGGCGTGGAAATGATTGCGGCGCTTGCTGATGCGGTGGCTGCCGAACTCGGTGTCGCGGTTTCTGCTGAGCCTTCGCTGCGGACTGCTTTTGTCGATGTGTTGGGGCCTTCGCCCTCGGAGGTGCTGCGGGATATCGACGGGCCCGCTGTTGTTGTTCCGGCGTTTCTGGCTTCGGGTTATCACGTGTATCAAGATGTTCCGCGTGAGGTTGCCGAGAGTGGGCACTGCGCTGTCGCTGTGACCGAGGCGATGGGGCCGGATCCGGCTCTGACGCGGGTGATGGTGCTGCGGTTGCGGGCCGCTGGGTGGCAGCCTGGGGACGCGGTTGTGTTCGCTGCGGCTGGGTCTTCGGATTCGCGTGCGCGGCAGGATGTTCGGCGGGCCGCGGGGATGCTGGCCGAGCAGTTGGGGGCGCCGGTTCGGATCGCGTATGTGGCTACGGGGGCGCCTCGGGTGCCGGAAGTTGTTGCTTCGCTTCGGGAGTCGGGGGCTGGGCGGGTGTTCATTGCGTCTTATCTGTTGGCGCATGGGCTTTTTCATCAGCGGTTGCATGATGCTGGGGCTGATGGGGTGGGGGAGCCGATTGGTGTGCATCCGGGGGTTGTTCGGTTGATTGTTGATCGGTATCGGTGTGCGGCTCGGGGGTTGGTGGGGCAGGCTTCTGGGGTTTGAGTGGTTGTGGGTGGGTTTGTGAGGCATCCGGGGGTTTTAGTTGTGCTGGTCGGGTTTGTCGGGCAGAGCTTTGGGGGTTTTAGCCGTGCCGGGCGGGTTTGTGCGGCAGAGCTTCGGGTTGAACATCGGCTTGTGCGGGCAATATCTATTGCGGTAGGCGTGGGCTTCCTCTTCTGTGGATCGCCACCGGCGTGGGCGTGAACGGTGGCACCTGGTTGCCGGGCGGGTTTGTCGGGCAGAGCTTTGGGGTTGTAACGCCGGGCAGGTTTGTGTGGCAGAGCTTCGGGGGTTGGTAGGTCTCGGGTTGGGTTGGTACGGCTGAGGTTCGGGGTTCAGTAGTCCCAGATAGTTTGACGCTGTGTTTATTGGAGCGCTGGCGCGCTCGAGTCGCGGCCCCAAGGGGCCGCCGGTTAGCGCTCGAGACTCGCGCCTGCGGCGCAATCGCATAGAGACCGAAACCGGGCCCCCGCCGCCTCCC
>NZ_JBHYRN010000050.1:0-18855 GCF_042749305.1 Nocardia sp. NPDC058705
GCCGGGGCTTGCTCCTGCGTCGCATCGCCCCGGCGGCTAACCGGCGACCCGGCCGCGACCGGCCACTTCGTGGCCGCCGCTCCCTATGGGTCGCGGGTGGGTGGCTGGGTTGGGGTGGTTGTTGAGGACGGGGACAGCCTGGGTGCACAGCCTGGGTGTTCACTGGCGTTCGGCCAGGTATTGGTCGTGTTCGGTTCGGGCGGTTGTTGCCGTGCGCGCTAGTCGCGCCCAACCTGTCCAGCGGGCGGCCCCGTGACGGGGTTCTCGGTAGCCGTCGCTGGTTCGCACGATGCGGGCGCCTGGTTTGGCGAGCCAGCGGGCGATGACGCCGACTTCCTCCGGGGGTGCGCCGCGCAGCGGGGGGATGTCGTCGTCGGGCTCGTCGATCACGGGGTCGATGGCAGCTGCCCCGGCTGGTGAAGCGCTGCGGGCGCTGACACCGGTGGCGGTGCCGGGCACGCGCATCCGGTCGGCCGGTGCCGCGTCGCCCAGGTCGGGGATCACGGTTTCGGCGGCGGCGACGATCTGGTCGACGACGGCCATGGGTGGGGTGCCGCGGGCGGCGGTGCCCGCGGCGGCGAGGCGGCCGTAGCGGATCACCGAGAATTCCCAGCCGCCCGCGCCGTCGGGGAGCGCGATGATCAGTTCGGCGAGGCGGGCCAGGGCGGCGAGGCGCTGGGTGCGGTGGAGTTTGGTGACGACGGTGGCGGTGCGGTCGCGCAGGCGGGCAGCTGCTTCGAAATGTTGTGCGGCCGAATGTGTTTCGATGCGGTCGATCATCGCGCGCAGGAGGGTGTCGGCGCGGCCGGTGAACAGGTCGCGGACCGCGGCGACAGCCGGGGCGTAGCTCGCGGCGTCGTGGTCGCCGTCTTGCCGGGCGGCGGGGCAGCCGCCGACCACCGCGGGTGGGCAGGTGTGTTTCGCCGCGCGGGTGAGACGGGTGGCGCACGTTCGGATTCCGGCGAATTCGGCGATCGTCAACGCCACGTCGACCGCATCGGCTCGAGAAGTGAACGGCCCCAAGGCAGTTCGGGACGGAGTGCGCACGGCGGTCAATCGCGGGAAGGCCTCGTCGCTGAGCGTGAGCCACCACCCTCGCTTGGGGAATTTCGAGCGGCGGTTGTACGGCGGTGCGTGCGCGGCGAGCAATCGCAACTCGCGCACCCCGGCTTCGAGTCCGTGCGCGCACACCACGTGGTCGACCCGAACGGCAAGTGCCACCATCTCTTTCATCCGGCCGCGGGTTTCCGAACCGGTGAAGTAGTTGCGCACGCGACGGCGCAGATTCACTGCGGTCCCTATATAGAGGACTTCATCCGACGGTCCACGAAAGAGATAGACCCCGGGCGAGGCAGGCAGATCGGTCGCGAAAGTGCGCTTGGCGCGTTGGGTTCCGGTGACACCGGGCAGGTAGTCGAGCAGCTCGGTCAGGCTGTGCACGCCCTGGTTGCCGACCCGGCCGATCAGCGCGTGCAGCACGTCGACGGTGGCGCGGGCGTCATCGAGCGCGCGGTGTGTCGGCGTGACCGAGGCGCCGAGGATCCGGGCGAGCACACCGAGTTTCGCCGACGGCGCTTCGTCGCGTGTGAGCACCCGCCGCGCCAGCTTCACCGTGCACAACACCTGCGGATTGGGCCAGACGATGTCCTGACGTGCCGCGGCGGCCTTCAGAAAGGCCGTGTCGAATCGCGCGTTGTGCGCCACCAGCACCGCCCCCGCCGCGAACTCCATGAACCCGGGCAACACCTCCGCGATCCGCGGCGCCCCGTAGACCATGGCCGTGGTGATCCCCGTGATCTGCACGATCGCGGGCGGAATCGCGTACCCCGGATTCACCAGCGTCGCGAACTCCCCCAGCACTTCACCCCCACGCACCTTCACCGCCCCGATCTCGGTGATCGCATCCCGATCCGCGCTGGTCCCGGTCGTTTCGAGGTCGACGACGACGAAAGTGGTGGCATAGAGCGGAGTATCGAGCTCATCGAAGGCCAACTGCCGCGCGGCAGCCGGGAGCGGAACAGGATCGGGCACGGCGAGCAGCGTAGGACGGGGGTCCGACACCATCGCCGTATCCGAGCGGTTCGCCCTCGCCGACGATCGATGTCAGCGCGGTCCGTCGAACAAGCGAGGGGTTCTGACCTGCGCAACATCGTCCCGTGCGGACAAACCACGTGGCAGGTCGGCGATCAGCCGCCCGGCGGCGTCAATCGCGGTTTGCCCGTCGGCGCCGATGTCATCGGCGAGAGCAGATCACCAGGCACGAATGTCTCGGTAGGTCGAGGCTGCGACGGCGGCGCGAAAATTGGAGAGTTCACCAGCTTCGCCAAGAACAACATGACCATGACGATCACGGCACCGACGACCCCCACCATTCTGAATGCCGCGCGCACCTTCGACTGAACGGGCTCCTGCTGGCGCCGCGCTGGTCGACGAGGGCGCCGCACCGGGGTAACCCGCGGCGGCGCGGTCTCGAGATCGACTGCTCGCGGGGTCGCACTCTCGGCAGCGGTCGAGTTCTCCGCGTCGACGGACTCGTCGACCGACATCGTCGCGGTGATCCATGCCAGCAGGTCGCGCACTCGAGGTCCGAAGGTTCCGGGATCGATCTCGGCAGCCCGCCGCAACCACAGGTCCGCATGAGCCAACTCGCCTCGGTGCGCTGCGTCGTAGCCGAGCAGAAAGAGCGATTCGGCATCGTCCGGATCGAGTTGGAGCGCGCGGGTGATCGCCTGCCGCCCAGCCTCACAGAAGTCAGGCTCTTGCCCGTCCCAGAGGATCTGCCCCCGTAAGCGATGGAAGTCGGCGTTGTCGGGTTCGAGCTCGAGCGCGGTCTCGATCGCCGCTATCGCACCGGCCTTGTCGCGGTGCCGCACCACCAATGCCAGCACCCGATACGCCCCAACGTGTGCCGGGTCCAGTTCGAGGCAGCGATGCGCTGCCACGATCGCCGCTTCCTCGTGCTGGACCGCGCGGTCACGGTCGTCACCGGCACGCTCGGCCAATACGCACTCGGTCATCGCGACGACTCGCCAGGGGACCGCGATGTCCGGGCGCAGCCGGATGGCGTCACGTGCCAGCTCGGTAGCACGGGGATATTCGCCGGCCTGCATCAAGGTCACGGCCAGCATGGTGACTGCCGCGACGTTGTCGGGCTCTGCGGCGACCACCTGCGCGAACTTCTCTCGGGCGGCCTCGTGTCGCCCGAGTTTTTCCAGGACCATCGCCTGGTCGAACTCCGCCGATGTCATCGACGTCGCTTGAGGTACATCGCCAGGTCGTCATAGCTGCCGTCCCCGTTGGCGAATTCGACCACATTGCGGGCGGATTCGAACCAGGCGCCGGTGCTCGGCCGGATCTGGGACAGGGCCGCTCGGATGTCTGCCATGCCGATCGGGCGGACTTCGCCGGATCGCATCGAGTCGGCCATGGCCAACTGGGTGGCGCTGGTGCACAGGTGGGCGAGGTCGGCGCCGGAGAGGCCGTCGGTATGGGTGGCGAGGGCGTTGAGGTCGATGCCCGCTACGGGGCGGTCGCGCAGGTGGTAGTGCAGGATCGAGGTGCGGGCGGCCAGGTCGGGCAGGCCGACGAAGATCATGCGGTCGAAGCGGCCGGGTCGGCGCAGGGCGACGTCGACGTCCCAGGGGTGGTTGGTCGCGCCGAGGACGAAGACGCCCTCGTTGCTGTGGGTGGCCGAATCCATTTCGGTGAGCAACTGGTTCACGACCGTGCGCATGGTCGAGGAGGCCTGCATCTGGCTGCGTTTGTGGCCGAGCGCGTCGACCTCGTCGAGGAACAGCACGCAGGGCGCGTTGCGGCGGGCCATCTCGAAGATGCTGTGCACGTTGCGTTCACTGGCACCGGTATAGATGTCGAGGATGTCGGTGATCTCGATCGGGTAGAAGTTGGCGCCGAGTTCGCCGGCGACCGCGGAGGCGATGAAGGTCTTGCCGCAGCCGGGCGGGCCGTAGAGGAGTAGGCCACCGCGGGCTGAGGTGCCGAAGGCCTTTGCCAGCTCGGGATTGCGCAGCGGGCCGAGCAGGGTGAGGTCGAGTTGTTGTTTCACCTCGGACATCCCGCCGACATCGGCCAGGCGCAGGGTTGGACGCTCGACGGTGGCGGCGTCGTCATCGGTGACGAACTCCGAGGGCACGCCGTGCACGAACGCCGGTTCGATGATGTCGCCGACTTCGTTCTCGGCCGCGGCCCAGTCGAAGTCCGACGGCGACGCGGCAGGACCGACCTCCGACGGCACCGCACCGGGACCGACTGCCGACGGCGGTGCGGCGGGATCGACGCCCGACCGTACTGCGACGGGATCGACCGTCGAGACGGGCGTGGGGACAGCCGTATCGGGCACCGAGGTCGCGACGGAACCACCGGACAACGCCGTCGTACACCGCATCATCAACCCCAGGACCTGCACATTCCCCGGTTCCTGACCGAGCGCGGTCCCGCAGTGCGCGAGCGCGTCCGCATAACGCCCCCGCTCGATCAACAACTCGATGACGCACACCCGCAGTGCCACCACCCCCGGACTGCGATCGACCATCGTAAGCATGTCGGTCAAAACCTGGTCGTCGGCCACCCGCGCCCCCTTCGAACTGCGAACATTCGGCCGTACCCTAACCGCCACAACAGCTTTCCCGCCAAGCGGCGAGCACCCCGCGAGCGGATATCGACGAGTACCCGTGATCTTCGAAGCCGACAATTCGACGCGAGGCTTTCGTTCTGGTGCGAACAAAATGCCCAAGATCAAACTCAATCGTGACCGGGCTCACAAACTTATCGAATTCACATGAATTCACCAGAATTCGACGGGTAATCAGCCTTACCACTCCGCGCACACCGAAACCCGCGGCGCGCCGCCCGTGAGGCGACCCCTCCACGGACCGCCGCCGACCGGACCGAGCACGCGTCACCTGCATGTTCGCCGGAACGGGGAGCGAAAACCGCCGCTCGAACGCTATTGGCAACGCGCCGGTAGCACTCGGAAATCTCGGTCGACGTGACCTGGCGTTATCGTTTCGTGATCGGATGTGACCCACGTCGCACACATCCAACGGCGATATCAACCAAAACCCCCCTTGGACCGATGTCCGACTTTACAAACCCCCGTGATGTCTTCGTAACCTTTTCGAGACCTCACGGAGTTCCGCTGACCGGAAACGGCTAGCGAGACGAAGCCCGCCGCGTCAAACGGACACGTCGTCGTGGGGCAGATTGGAAGTACCGCATCATGGCGAACAACACCGTCAAGCGTCAGGCGCAGCGTGCCGTTGCCGTCGGAGCCGTCGGCGCTGCCACCATCGGCGCGTTCCTCCTGCCGGCCGCCCCGGCATCGGCGACGCCGGTGACTGTGCCCGGCATCGGCACCTTCGAGGTTCCGAACGAGATTCCGCTGCCCCCCGGCACCCCCGGCATCGAGATCCCGGGCGCACCGCCCGTCTTCACCGCGCCGACCGCCACCGCCGCCGACATCGCCCTCGATGCCGCGATGAGCAAGATCGGCTCGCCCTACGTCTACGGCGCCGCGGGCCCCAACGCGTTCGACTGCTCCGGGCTGGTCCAGTGGGCCTACGCCCAGGCCGGTATGGACCTGCCGCGTACCAGTGGCGCCCAGCTGGGTGCGGGCACCCCGGTCTCGATCGACAGCCTGCAGCCCGGCGACCTGGTGTCGTTCTACGGCGGCGGCCACTCGGGCCTGTACGCCGGTGACGGCAATGTCGTGCACGCCTCCACCTCGGGCACGCCGGTCCAGCTCGCGTCGCTGTCGTCGATGCCGTTCGCGGGCGCTCGCCGCTTCTGATCAATCGGGGTACGGTGCGTCGTTCGCGGGGAAGGGCGCACCGTAACCGCAAGTGAATACGGGCGCCGTCCACTGGGTTGGGCGTACCTGCGCCTTCGCTCCGGCCGTGCGCAGCTGAGGAACGCTGCCGCGTCTGCGCCAATTGGACGGCGCCCGTATCTTTACTGGACACGAATGCATACTGTTCCGTAACCTGATCGAGACCTTCTCGGCTGACGAGAAGTTCGCGCTCAGGTATTGCGCTGCATCGGCGGACAACGAAGAGAACGGGGCACGGGCCACTGTGACTGCACACCACCGGAATTCGCACGCAACGCGTGGTTTCGCCGGAACCCTGTCCGCCGCGATGTTGGTGTGCGCGATCTACACCGCCGGGCCCTCCGGTGCCGACCCGGTCGCCCTGCCCACCACCGCCTCCGACGCGATCTCCCGGATGGTCGACCTCTCGCGCCAGTCCGAACAGCTCAACCAGCAGGCCCTCACCGCTCAGATCGACCTCGACGCCAAACTGGCGGTGCAGCGCGAAGCCGACGACAAGGTCGCCACCACCTCCGCCGTCGTCGAGGCCGCCCGCGCCGAGGTGCGCAAGTTCCAGCCGATGATCGACCGCACCGCTGTCGCCGCCTATACCGGCGTGCGCACCAACAGCATGTTCGCCGTGCTGTCGAGCGGTTCGCCGCAGCAGTTGCTGGACAAGATGTCGACCCTGGATGTGCTCGCGCAGCAGACCACCGAGACGGTCCGCCAGTTCAAGCAGGCTGCCGACGCCGCCACCGCGGCCGACAACATCGCCCGCACCGCCGCCGAGGCCGCCCGGTCCGCCACCGCCGCCGCCGATGCCGTGCGCGCCGATGTCGAACGCAAACGCCAGGATCTCGCCACCTCGACGACCTCTGTGGTCGAGGCGTGGAGTCAGCTCTCCGCGCGCGACAAGTCGACCCTCGCGGGTTCGCCGTTCCCGCCCGGCTTCGACCGTGACTCGCTGCTGGCGGGCCTGGTCCCCGGCAGCGGCACCAGCGCGCTGGCCGCCGCCCTCACCCGCGTCGGCGACCCGTATGTGTGGGGCGCGACCGGACCCGATCAGTTCGACTGCTCCGGTCTCGTGCAGTGGGCGTTCAAGCAGGTCGGTAAGAACGTGCCGCGCACCAGTTCCCAACAGGCGGGCTACGGCACGCCGGTGTCCAAGGACGAGCTACTGCCCGGCGATGTGATCCTGTTCTATCCCGACATCACCCACGTCGGTATCTACGCGGGCAACGGAATGATGGTCCACGCCTCCACGTTCGGTGTGCCGGTCGCGGTCGCGCCGATCAACACCACCCCGTACCACTCGGCCCGGCGATACTGAGCCAGACCGGTGACCGATCCGTCCCCCCGCTCGGGCCTGCGTTCGTGGTTCTCGTCGAACGGCCGCCTGGAATTCTGTATCACTCTCGCCTCGGTCACGCTGTTGACCGGGGCGTGCGTCGCGCTGATCCTGGTGCCGCGCAATGTGGGTCCGTTGCAGCTGGCCACCGACGAGGCCGAGGTGCTCGACACCTCCGAGGGCACCGACAATCCGCGCCTGAGTCCGGTGCGTCGGGATCTGCAGCCCTACGGCCCGATTCTGGTGCGTGAAGTCGCCGAATCCGAGGCGCTGCTGGTGGCCCATCCCAGCCATCGCGCTGACCTCGATGCCCTCGAACATCAACTGGGCCCGGCCATTTCGGATGTGAGTGCCGTGTGGGGTACCGACTGGAATCGCGCGCCCGTTGTGGTGGTGGCGAGCACGTCCGCCGAGTTCACCGCGCTGACGAGGTCCGCGGGTAGCACCGGCGCCGATGTGGCGGCGGTGTCGCTCACCGGTTCCTACGTCCCCGGTACCGAGCCCGCCGACCAGCGCATCGTGTTCAATCCCGACGCGCGCCGTCGAGTCGGCGACGAGGGCCTCGCCACGCTGCTGCGCCACGAACTCACCCACGTCGCCACCAGGGCCGACACCATCGACGGCGCACCGCTGTGGATGGTGGAGGGCTTCGCCGAGTATGTCGCCCAGCGCGACCAGGCCACCACGTTCTCCCAGATCGCGCCCACGCTGACCACCCGATTACGCGCGGGCACCCTGCCCGCCGATCTGGTCTCCGATGCCGATTTCACGGGCGTCGACGCGGCCTACGCCTACGAGAGCGCGTGGAGCGTGTGCGCGTTCCTCGCCGATCACTACGGCACCACCGCCCTCACCACCCTGTACAAGCGCTTGGCGACCGGCCCGCAGTCCCCCGCGGCACAGGACGCCGCGTTCACCGCCGTGCTCGGTACCTCACGGGCCGAGTTGGTGGACGGATGGCGAGCCTGGTTGCGCGGCCGCGCTGTGTAAAACCACGTGCTGCGTCATCACATGCTGTGTGACCACGTCCGCCCACCTGTCAGCCGACCGATTAGGTTGTTCTCTTATGGCCCGAACTCTGCTGGTGACCAACGATTTCCCGCCTCGGCCGGGCGGAATCCAGTCATATCTGCAGGCACTGTCGAATCAGCTGCCGCCCGAGGACCTGGTGGTCTACGCCCCGCGCTGGCGCGGTGACAGCCACGAGAAGTTCGATGCCGCGCAGAAATTCCAGGTGGTGCGTCATCCGAGCACGCTGATGCTGCCGACCCCAGCGGTCATCAAGCGAGCGAGCGCGCTGCTGCGGGAAAACGATTGCGACACAGTGTGGTTCGGTGCGGCGGCACCCCTGGCGGCGATGGCGCCGATGCTGCGGCGCGCTGGTGCGGAACGTATCCTGGCCAGCACGCACGGTCACGAGGTCGGCTGGTCGATGCTGCCCGGATCGAGGCAGGTGCTGCGGTCGATCGGTGAGCACACCGATGTGGTGACCTATGTCAGCAAGTACACCCGTGGCCGCTTCGCCTCGGCCTTCGGTCCGCACGCGGCGTTGGAGCACCTGCCGCCGGGCGTCGACCCCACCGAGTTCCGGCCCGACCCGGCCGCCAGGGCAGAGCTGCGCGCCCGCTACGGGCTCGGCGAGCGCCCGACTGTGCTGTGTCTGTCGCGGCTGGTGCCACGCAAGGGCCAGGACATGCTGATCGTGGCGATGAACGAGATCCGCGAGCGCGTCGACGGCGCCGTGCTGGTGATCGCCGGCGGTGGACCGTACGAGCCGCGACTGCGCGCGCTGGCCGAGGCGCTGGGTGTGGGCGACAGTGTCGTGTTCACCGGGCGGGTCCCCTCGGGCGAACTGGCCGCCCACCACACGATCGCCGACGTGTTCGCGATGCCGTGCCGCACGCGCGGGGCGGGCCTGGACGTGGAGGGTCTCGGGATCGTGTTCCTCGAGGCCTCGGCGACCGGGGTACCGGTCGTGGCCGGTGATTCCGGTGGCGCCCCCGAGACGGTACGCGAGGGCGAGACCGGCATCGTGGTACACGGACGCTCGGTGGCCCAGATCAGCGACGCGATCGTCGAACTGCTGACCGACCGGGACAAGGCCGCCGAGATGGGCGCCGCGGGCCGGGCCTGGGTGGAGCAGAACTGGCACTGGGACCGTCAGGGCGCCCGCTTGCGGCACCTGCTGCGGTGACACCTCGGCCGGGCCCGGTGCGGCGTGAACTACGCTCAGCCGGGTGAGCAGTATCCAGGTCGCAGATCAGACCTTTCTCGCCGCACCGGGCGCCGCGATCGCCGAGGTGCTCAATGCCGCGAACAATTGGCGCCGCTGGTGGCCCGATCTGCGCCTCGACGTGCGCGAGGATCGCGGCGACAAGGGCATCCGCTGGACGGTGGCAGGCGCACTGACCGGCACCATGGAGGTATGGCTCGAAGCCGTCCCCGACGGGGCGATCCTGCACTACTTCCTGCACGCCGAACCCGCGACCGAACCGAAGTCGCCGCGCGCACTGGCCGCGGCGAATCGGTCCCGCCGGGTCGCAGGCCGCAACATGGCGTTCGAACTCAAGGCAAGGCTCGAAGCAGGTCGACCGGCAGGCGTCGCGCCTGCGGTCGCCACCGCCTCCTGACCGGCATCGTTCCCAGACAGAAAGAGCTTGCTTTCATGGCTGACCGGACTCAGAGATCGATCCTGATCGACGCCCCCTCGCAGCAGGTGATGGCCGTCATCGCGGATCTGGAGTCCTACCCGGAGTGGGTGGCCGCCGCGAAGTCGGTCGAAGTCATCGACCGTGACGCCGAAGGACGCGCGGCCACTGCCCGTTTCGTGCTCGACGCGGGCGTCGTCAAGGACACCTACGTGCTGTCCTACTCCTGGCGCGCCGACGGCAAGGCGGTGAGCTGGCGGCTGCTCAGCGGTGACCTGCAGAAGGCCCAGGACGGCAGCTACGAACTCCTGGACGCGCCCGGCGGCGGCACCGAGGTGGTCTACGAACTGACCGTCGACCTGAACATCCCGATGATCGGCATGTTCAAACGCAAAGCCGAGAAGGTCATCACCGATACCGCGCTCACCGAGCTCAAGAAGCGGGTCGAAGGCTGAGCGCGCCGGGCGTTACTCGCGTCGAACTGTTCGTCGGCAAGGGTGGTGTCGGGAAGACGACCCTCGCCTGCGCGACGAGCATGACCTATGCCCGCTCGGGTCAGCGCGTGCTGATCGCCTCGCTGGATCAGGCCCATTCGCTCGGTGACGCGCTCGGTTTCCGTTTCCCGCACGATCCGGGCACCGTCGCCGGGGTGGCCAGGGTCGCGCCCGGCATCGAGGTGATCGAGATCGACTCCCTCGCCCTGCTCGAGGACCGATTCCGCGATGTGGTGGCGATGCTGGCCAAGGGCGGCGGCCACGATCACGGCTTCGACCTGGCCGCCCTCGACCCGGCCGAGTTGACCGGCCTGCCCGGCGTGCAGGAACTGCTGATGCTGGTCGAGATCGGCCAGTACGCCGAGGAGAACGACTGGGACGTCATCGTCGTGGACTGCCCGCCCTCGGCCGACATGCTGCGCATCATCACCGCGCCGGACACCATGCTCAACTACCTCGAGCGCCTGTGGCCCAAGCACGAACGCACGATGAGCGCGATCGGCCTCGATCTGCGCAAGGCGGTGCTCGCCGCCGCGGTGGAACGGATCGTGGTCGCCGTGACCCAGGTCCGTGACCTGCTCGCCGACCGCACCCGCACCAGCGCCCGCCTGATCACCGGCCCCGAACAGGTCGCCGTCGCCGAGGCGCGCCGGGTGCGTTCGGCGGCCGCGCTGCTCGGCCTGCGGATGGACGCGGTGGTGGTCAACAAGGTCCTGGCACCCGTGCCGCCGCCCGGTGACAACGCCCACCCGGCCGTGCACTGGTACCTCAACCGCCGCGCCGAACAACTCGAAGTGGTGGCCCGGCTGCACGAACAACTCACCGACGTCCCGATCCTGATCGCCCAGCACGCCGGTGCCGAACCGGTGGGGGTGAATTCGCTGGCGGCGTTCTCCCATTCGGTCGACACGCTGCCCGCCGCGCACGCTCAGAGCGCCGAATCGGGCGAACCGATGGTTCGATGGGAGTCCGGCTCCGGTGTCGACTCCGTGTACGCGATGCGGATGCGGCTGCCGGTGGTCGATCCCGGCACCTTGCGGCTGGGCCGAGTGGAGGACGATCTGATCGTGGGAGCCGACGGGGTACGCACTCGTGTACGGCTCGCACCGGTGCTGCGACGCTGCACGGTGGCGGGCGCCGAGCTCGAAACCGGTCATCTCGTGGTCCGCTTCCGGCCCGATCCGCGGGTGTGGCCCGCCGATCCGAACTACACGAAGGCCACCGCAGATGAGCACTGATCGCCAGTCCGAGCGCCACGGCCACGACGGCTTCGCCGAGTTCACCGAGGAGCTGCGCCTACTCGCCGAAGTCCTGCTCGCCAAGGTCGAACCGGTCCTGCGCCGCACCGCCGCCGACGGCCAGGCAGATCTCGGCGGCTGCGCCTGGTGCCCGGTCTGCGCGGCCGCGGCTCTGGTGCGCGGTGACCACCACGACGTCGTCGCCGCCCTCGCCGAGCACGGCACCTCCATGGTGACGGTCCTGCGCGAAGCCCTCGCGGGCATCCCCGTCGAACCGGTCCTCCCGCCGGAGTGGTCCGAACATGGTGCGGGACACCAGCATTCGGCCCACGGTGCGACAAACGGCGGCGAGGCAACCGGCCACGATCAGACGCCGGGCGCCGGGACGACCCCTCCGTCGCAGCACCCGGGTGAGTCGGCGTCGGGCGCGCCGGGCCGACCGCGATACACCGCCGCCGAACATGCCGACGTCGCGAGTGGCGGCGCCTCCCGTGGCGCGCCCCGCCGAACCGAGCCCACCGCGCGTCCGCGCCGGGTGGACGAGTACGCGGCCCCGCGACCACCCCGTACTCCGCAGGCACCGCACATCGCCCCCGAATCCGGTGAGGCCGCAAGCGCTTCGGACGCAGGCGCTTTCGCCACCGCGCCGCCGAAGGGCGAACGCCGCCGCCCCGCCGCCGAGGATCGATCGACCACCGCCCGCGCGCCACGCTCGCAATATGTCGACATTCCGGTGACGATCCGGGGATGACCAGCCGGATCGACCCTCAACACCTGCTCACCGTCGGTATCGACGTGGGCGGCACGAACATTCGCGCCTCGGTGGTCGACGTCGACGGCGAGGTGCTGGACACCGTGCAGGCACCGACCCCGCATTCGGCGCGCGCACTGGAGGACGCCATCGACCGCTCGGTGCGCGAGCTGGCCCGGCGCCACCCGATCGCGGCGGTCGGGCTGGCCGTGGCCGGTTTCATCTCGACCGATCAGTCGACGGTCCTGTTCGCCCCGCACCTGCCGTGGCAGAACGCCCCTGTCGCCCAACGCCTCAGCGCGCGCCTCGGTCTCCCGGTGATCCTCGAACACGACGCGAACGCTGCGGGCTGGGCCGAATACCGCTTCGGTGCGGCGGCGGGCGGACGCACGGTGGTGCTCGTCGCGATCGGCACAGGTATCGGCGCCGCCCTCCTCATCGACGGTCAGCTCTACCGCGGCAGCCACGGCATCGCCCCTGAACTCGGTCACCTCCAGGTGGTTCCCGAGGGCCGCGCCTGCCCGTGCGGTAAACACGGCTGCTGGGAGCGCTACTGCAGCGGAACGGCCTTGGCCGACACTGCCATCGAAATGCTCGCCACCGACCCCGTGCGCTCGGTGCTGGCCCGCGACGTGCTTCGCGACCCGGGCTCGCTCACCGGCCGCCGCGTCGCCGGTGCTGCCCAGGACGGCGACCCACTGGCTGTGCGGGTGATGGCCGACTTCGCCCGCTGGCTCGGCCTCGGTCTCGCCTTCGTGAGCGATCTGTTCGATCCCGACCTCGTGGTGATCGCGGGCGGGGTGAGCAGCTCCGCGCCGCTGTTCCTCGACGAGGCCCGCGAGCACTACGCGGGCGCAGTCACCGGCGCCGGGCATCGACCACTGGCCCGTCTGCGCACCACCCAGCTCGGCGAGGCCGCGGGCATGATCGGCGCCGCGGAATTGGCCAGGGCGGCGGTTGACGCGCCGCTGGCCGGGCATCCAAGGAGATGACAGTCACATTCATGCAGGTCGGCTACCAGCCTGGGTTGGTTGTGACCTGGAACCACCGGTAAAGTCGTTGTCCGACGAGGCTCTACACAACCATCCCGGCCCCTGGGGAAAGGACGCCATGTTCTACTGGCTACTCAAGTTCGTTCTCGTGGGGCCGCTCATGCACCTGTACAACCGGCCGGAGGTCGAAGGTGTCGAGAACATTCCGACCGACGGCCCGGCCATCATGGCGGGCAATCACCTCTCCTTCTCCGACTGGCTGTTCGCTCCCCTGCTGAGCCCGCGCCGGATCAACTACCTGGCCAAGGCCGAGTACTTCACCACCCCTGGTTTCAAGGGTCGCCTGCAGAAGTTCTTCTTCAGCGGCACCGGCCAGTACCCGATCGACCGCAGCGGCGCCTCGGCCGCCGAGGACGCACTCAACGCGGCCACCAAGCTCCTCGACGAGGGCCGTCTCGTCGGCCTGTACCCCGAGGGCACCCGCTCCCCCGACGGTCGCCTGTACAAGGGCAAGACCGGCATGGCGCGCCTCGCGCTCGAGACCGGCGTCCCGGTGATCCCGGTCGCGGTGATCGGCACCGACAAGGTCTCGCCTCCCGGACCGTTCAAGTGGCGTCGCCAGAAGGTCACGCTGAAGTTCGGTGCGCCCCTTGATTTCTCGCGCTACGAAGGCATGAGCGGTAACCGTTTCGTAGAGCGCGCCGTCACCGACGAGGTGATGTACGAGCTGATGCGCCTGACCGGCCAGGAATACGTCGACGTGTACGCACACAGCCTCAAGAAGGGCGTCGCCCCCAGCGACAACCAGATCGACGCCACTCGCATCCCCGAGACCAAGGCCAGCTGAGCCGAAACCTGTTGCGCTGCATCATTTCCGGCGCATGGATGTAGGCCCGGGAGTGTCGACGGCGCCATGAGCGCGACCGCAACCGGCGTTGATCGATTGGGAGACAATCGAACTCGGCGTTCCGGCTGCCGGTTGATATTGCTCGGACACCCCTGTGTCCGATTGGTAACCTTTGCCGGACCCGGACCTCCCAGCAGCGGCGGCGCCAGTGGACAGCGAGGTGGACATGGCCGGAGGCGAATCCGACGAGGCTCGCGTCATGCCGTTCACCCGGCGTGCGGCCCCTCGCGAGGGCGATCCACCCACTGGCAGGGTCGTGCGGAGCGCCCGCCTGGCCGCGATACCGGTCGCCTACGCGGGCCGACGGATCGTCGGCTTCGGCAAACGCACCGCGGGTCGCGACCCCGCCGACGTCGACCGCGATATCCGTGTCCGCACCGCCGAACACCTCTTCCAGGTACTCGGCGAACTCAAGGGCTGCGTCGCGAAACTGGGCCAACTACTCGGCCTGCTCGAACTCGGCCTCGCCCCCGATCTGGCCGGGCCGTACCGCGAAGCCCTTGCACGCCTGCACGATTCGGCCCCGGCCATGCTCCCCGGCGCGGTGCACGCCGAACTCGCCACCCATCTCGGCCCGCAGTGGCGCTCGCTGTTCCTGGAATTCGACGACCGCGCCTCCGCCGCCGCCTCGGTCGGCCAGGTGCATCGCGCCCGCTGGCACGACGGCACCCCGGTCGCGGTCAAGGTCATGTACCCCGGCGCCCGCCGCGCCGTGCTGGCCGACCTGCAGACCCTGCGCCGCGCGACCCCCTTCTTCACCGCCCTGCTGCCCGGCGCCGACACCCGCCCGGTGGTCGAGGCCCTGTGCGACGAGATCCGCGACGAACTCGACTATGCCCGCGAGGCCGTCAACCAGCGCGCCTTCGCCAGTGCCTTCGCCGATGATCCCGATGTCGTGGTGAGCCGCGTGATCGCCCAGCGCGGCGACGTCCTGGTCACCGAATGGCTCGACGGTTTTCCCCTGTCCCGCTTGATCATTCGCGCCGATGCCGCCGAACTCGACCGCCTCGGGGTGCTGATCATGCGCTTCCTGTTCTCCGCCCCCGCCCGCGCCGCCCTCGTCTACGGCGACCCCCACCCCGGCAACTTCCTTCGCATGCCCGACGGCCGCCTCGGCGTCGTCGACTTCGGCGCCTGCACCCCATGGCCCGCCACCTTCCTCGACGTAGCCGGCGACGTGGGCGCCGCCGTGATCGCCGACTCCCCCGCCGATCTCGAGGCCGCCATGCGCCGCCACGGCTTCGTCGCCCCCGACCGCGACCTCGACATCACCACCGTCGCCGCCCGCCTCCAGGTAGTCCGCGAAGCCCTCCTCGCCCCCACCTACCCCCTCTCGTCCGCCTGGCTCCGCGAACAGGTCCGCCTGATCACCGACCTACGCCTGACCAACATCCTCCGCCAACTCACCATGCCCCCGGCCCACACCCCCATCCTCCGCTCCTTCCTCGGCGGCATCGCGGTCCTGTGCCAACTCCACACCACCGTCCCGTTGCGCACCGAATGCACCCGCTGGTACCCCGAAACCGCGGCCGCCGCAGGGCTGTAGACGCATCACCCGGTCGTTCGGCAGCGTTCATGCTCCGTTGCCTTGCTAACGACCGCGTGTTCCGACCGGTGGCGCACCGTGAGGTGCATGGCTGTTTCGGATTTCTCGATGTCTCGGCGCACTCTGCTGCGCGCAACCGGCCTCGGTGTGGTGGCTGCTCCGGCCCTGGTGGCCTGTGGTGACGACGGTCCCGGATTGGTGCGGGCGCGGCCCACGCTCACGCACGGGATCGCCGTCGGTGATCCGCGCAGTGATGGTGCGCTGATCTGGGCGCGGTCGGACACGCCCGCGACGCTGGTGGTGGAGACCTCGGCGAGCGAGAAGTTCAGTGACGTCAAGCGATTCACCGGGTCGCTGCTCACCCCGGCGACCGACGGCACCGGCCGGGTGCGCGTGAACGGTTTACCCGCAGGGCAACTCGTGCACTATCGCGTGCGCCTGGAGGGGGAAGGTGGTGCGAGCTCGGAGACTCTGACCGGTGTGTTCCGTACGGCGCCGACCGCAGCTGCCGACATCTCGCTGCTGTGGTCCGGTGACGTGGCGGGCCAGGGTTTCGGCATCAACCCCGAACTCGGCGGCATGAAGGTGTTCTCCACCATGGCCGCCCGCGACCCGCACCTGTTCCTGCACTCCGGCGACTGCATCTACGCCGACAACGCCCTCAAAGAGTCGGTGACGCTGCCCGACGGCCGGATCTGGAAGAACATCACGTCCGAAGCGAAGAACGCGCCCGCCGAAACCCTCGACCAGTTCCGCGGCAACTACGCCTACAACCTCACCGACGACAACTACCGCCGCTTCAATGCCTCGGTCGCCCAGATCGTCCAGTGGGACGACCACGAGACCACCAACAACTGGTCCCCCGGCGGCACGGTCGCCGCCGACAAGGGCTACACCGAGCGCAGCATGGACACCCTCGCGACGCGCTCCTGGCAGGCCTTCCACGAGTGGATGCCCTTGGAACCCAAGGAAGCCGTCGACGGCCGGCTCTACCGCAAGATCTCCTACGGCCCGCTCCTCGACGTCTTCGTCCTGGACATGCGCGCCTACAAAGACGCCAACACCGCGAACACTGCACCCACCGGCCAAACCCTCGGCGCCGCCCAGACCAAGTGGCTCACCGACGGCCTGCGCGACTCCAAGGCCACCTGGAAGATCGTCGCCGCCGACCTGCCGCTCGGCGTCATCGTCCCCGACGGCAAAACCGCGTTCGAAGGCCCCGCCAACGCCGCCCCCGGCGCACCCTCGGGCCGCGAAACCGAGATCGCCCAGGTGCTCTCCTCGATCAAGGCCGACAAGGTCGCCGACGTCGTCTGGCTCACCGCTGACGTCCACTACACCGCCGCGCACCACTACTCCCCCACCCGCGCCGCCTTCACCGATTTCGACGAGTTCTGGGAGTTCGTCTCGGGCCCGCTCAACGCCGGCGCCTTCGGCCCCAACCCCCTCGACCCCACCTTCGGACCCGAAGCGGTGTACGTCCACGCGCCGCCGACCCCGAACACATCCCCGATGGACCCGGAGTACCAACACTTCGGTGAGGTGAAGATCGACGGCCGCTCGGGCGAAATGACCGTCAACTTGTGCGACGCGACCGGAAAAGTCCTGTTCACCAAGCAACTCGCCCCCACGCGGAAATAGGTGCGAAGTACCCTGCGCAAGAACCGCGCACCTATGGTTAGCTATGCGGTCATGGGCACGCCGCATACCGTCATCTCCGAAGAATATCTCCCCACCGACACGGCGGATGTCGTTCGCACTGTGCGTGATTCGCGCGGTCGGTCGGAACAGTTGACGGTGCGCGGCGGTGAACAGACCGAAGAGTCCTATGGCCTGACCGATCAGCGCGGGGTGCTCTCGCTGCGCAAGATGAACTCGGTGCTCGACATCAACCTCGGTCGGCGCACCGTGCGTGTGCAGGCGGGCGCGAAACTGTCCGAGATCGACCGCCGCCTCGGCGCGCACGGTCTCGGCCTACCGGTGGTGGGCGATCATCGCGACATCACCGCGGGCGGTTTCGCCTCCGTCGGCGGGGTGAGCACCGCCTCGCACCGCTACGGCATGTTCATCGACCAGATCGTCGACCTCGAGTACGTCGACCCCGACGGCCGGATCGGCACCTGCGGGCGCGGTCACCACACCGAGCGCTTCCACCGGATCCTCGGCGCGGGCGGGCGCGCGGGCATCATCACCGCACTGACCCTCGATGTGGTGGAGGTCGACAAAGACCACACCATGCTCACCACCGACGCCGACCGGTTCCTCGACTTCGACTCCTTCGTCGAGCACGCGACCAACGAGATCACCAATCCCGGCAGCGCGGCCCTGCAGGTCGGCCGCTGGGTCGACACCGCCCCGCTGAAGGTGGCACGCCCCGTCGGCACCGGCCAGGTGACCCTGGGCGCGGTCCGCTTCGGCCAGTGGTCGAGCCTGTACCCCACCGCCCCCACCCGCGGTCTGCGGGCCCGCCGCGAAGTCGGCACACGCACCCGTAAGTCGTTGGGCGCCATCGCTTCCGCCGCGGGCGGCCGCGCGGGTATGCCGGTGCGCAACGCGGCGGCGGGCGCGCTGATGTTCGCGCCGAAGGTGCTCACCATGCGCGATGCCGAGTACCTGGCCGACACCGTGATCAACTCCTCCGAGCGCGGCCCCGCCTACCGCGTCGGCGTCTTCGCCCCCCTGGCCAACTACGGTTCGGTCTTCTACGGCCTGCACGACCTGTTCTCGGCCCACCGCGAACGTTCGGGCTGCTTCACCGTCATCTCCGCGATGACCTACGGCGTGCGCTCGGAGTACCTGCGCGCCGAAGCCGCCGCCCGCGGCCTCGCCCCCGCCGACTACGGCCTGATCACCTTCACCTGCCGCCTTCGCCCCTCGGCCCTGCCCTCGGAGCAGCTGCGCGAGATCGTCTCTGGTATCGACGACATCTGCCGCTCGGAGCAGGCGCTGCGCTATAGCGTGTAGGGCCGGTACAGCCCAGGTTCGGTAGTCCCTGAGGTTTGAGCTGTGTTTTTGGAGCGCTGGCGCGCTCGAGCGCGGCCCCTGGGGGGCCGCGAGTTAGCCGCCGTTGCTGGAGGCTTCGCCTCGGACGCAACGGCGGCTAACTC
>NZ_JBHYRN010000051.1:0-12370 GCF_042749305.1 Nocardia sp. NPDC058705
CATGCGCGAAGCGCGAGCAACGGCGGCTAACTCGCGGCCCCCCAGGGGCCGCGCTCGAGCGCGCCAGCGCTCCAACAAACACAGCCCCAAACCACCTGGGACAACTCGAACCCCGTCATCCCTTGGACACCCCGTCGTATGCGAACCCGATACTCCGAGTCCCCGGATCAGCAACAGCCAACCGCACACCCACCGTCTCCCCTTCCGGCGGCTCACCCTCGCACCGCGCCAGAATCGGCGGCGCGCTGACGAAGACCTCCGCAGGCCGAGATCCGTCAGCGGCACGCAGAACCACGGCCGAGAAGTCCGTGCCGATACGCGGCGCGAGAACGGTGGCCTCGGTCAGATCGACGCACGCCCGATCGACCTTGTTGGCGACGGAGTCGGTGCGCCGCATCGCCTCGGCGGCACCCTTCAACCCGTCCACAGCCCACTGCGGCACCTCGACGCCAGCGCACAACGCTAGGCAGATCTCGGTCGTGAAGCGGTCGGCCAAGCGCCGCAGCGGGGCTGTCACATGCGCGTACGGAGCCCCGATCGCGCTGTGCGTCAACTGATCCGGCGTCGGATTCTCCAGCTCGGCCGGCAAGGTGTAGCTGGCCCCGCGCAACAATCCGGTGGCTTCCGACATCAACACCAGCGCCGCAGGGGTATTCGCATCGAGCCCGGCGAGCATCCGCCCCACCGGCATTCCCGCGGGCCATTGCACACCAAGGGCCACCGCCGTGCGCCGCATCGATTCGATCGCACTGGCCGGCGGCGGCGGCATCGTGCGCAACAGGCCGACACCCTTGTGCTCCACCATGATTCGCGCCGCGCACATTCCGGTGAGCAGCGACACCTGCTCGTTCCAGTCGTCGGCGGCGGTCCGCGGCTCCAACTGGAGGCGCCAGCCGTCACCGTCGGGAACCACTTCCTGAGCGGGCAACCGCAGCGAGATGGCGCCCTGATCGAGACCCGCCTCGATCCGCAACCGCCCGAATTCCGGGAGCGCCACCAACGACGGGTGCAGCGTGCCGGCATCCGCGGCGGCTTGCACCTGTGCGTAATCGAACCGCTCCCGGGAGCGCACCAACGCGCGCGTCACCGAAAAGCTCAGCGGCACAGCGTCATTGTCTAGTTCGATGGTCCACAGCGCGGCAGGGCGGTCGACACCGGGCAGCAGGCTCGCGGCGCCCTCGGACAGCACAGTCGGATGCAACGGAACATTGCCGTCGGGCAGATAGTAAGTCTGGCCGCGCATTTCGGATTCGGCGGCGAGCGCGCTGCCCGGCACGATCACTGCACCGAGATCGGCGATCGCGTAGTGCAGGGTGAAGCCGGTGGGCGTGCGTTCGATGTGCAGCGCCTGGTCCAGATCCAGCGCGCTGGGCGGATCGATGGTCACGAACTCGATGTCGGTGCGATCGACCCGGGTGCCCGCGAACGCGTCGACCGCGTCGCGGGCATCGGAGACGGCCTCGGCCGGATAGTCCGAGGCCAGTCCGAATTCGGAACGGATGGCGCCGAAGTCGACCGGCGCCGAGACGATCCGCTGGTGCAATTGGAAGTGAGCCGTCCGACCCCGATCCGGCGAACTACCCGTCCTGTGTTCGAAGTCCATTCTCGCAGAGTAGCGACTCTTACTGCAGAGCGAGCATGGTCCCGTTGAGCTGATCGAACGGGCCGTACACGGTGAAGGTGACCCGGCCGTTGGGGACGGCGGAGGACACGGTCGCGGCCGCGTCGAGCGCCTGGCCGAACGAGGCCGCCGACGGATGCGGCAGACCGGCCAGGGTCAGACCGAACCGGTTGTGGTGCACCCAGGCGGTGTCGGCCGGGCTGAGGTCGACCTGAACCCCACCCGCGAGCGGAGTGACCGCGACCGCGCTCGCCGAACCGGCACCCAGCGTGGCGCAAACCGCAGCGGCTCCGGCGATGAGTGCACCGGCGACAATGGAACGAACTACCCGCATGTAAATGTGACCTGCTTCCGCGATCGAATGTGTTGGGCCCGAGGAAGTGGCGAGCCCTGCCGACGGCGATCACTCTATGACCTCGCTCACGTTCCCGACGAGTTCCAGCGCATTTTCACTGTGTCGACACACAAACACAGCGACTTCGCCCGCGATTGTTACTGTGGCGGCGGCGCACTCGGCAACTGCCGCCTCGCGCAGCAATCGACGTCGACAAATGGGAGTTTGCGAACGTATGTCGTGGATTATTTTCGATTACCTGTCGCCACTCGTGGGACCGGACGCGGCCAGCTACTGGGCGCACGTGTTGGCGATCAACCCGCTGTAGCTCACCGCGTCGACACTGAACATGTCGCTTCCCGTTAACCACACGGGAAGCGGCGTGTTTCCTGGAGCGCTAGCATCCCGCTCCGTGAGTAGAACTACCGCCGCCATCGCGGCCAGCGCCACCGTCTTCGCCCTGCTTCTGGCCGGCTGCAGCGACGACTCTTCCTCCGCCGGTTCCCCCGCCACCACCACCGCCGCACCCGCCTTCCAGGTCGAGGCCAGCAAGGCGGGCATGTTCGTGGTGAGCTACCGCAGTGCCTTCCCGAAACTGTCGGAAGGACGCGACGACGCCACCATCGCCGCGGTGCTGAACCATTCCTGCTCCGACCTCAAGGCGGGCAAGTCCGAGGCCGACACCATCGCCACGATCCAGAAGGCGGCCAAGAACGGCGACGTCGCCGCGACCACCGAAGAGGCCACGGCTGTCTACCAGATGTCCAAGATGATGTGCTGAATTCCAGCAAAGCTCGGCGGCGGCTCCCTGTCGGGGAACCGCCGCCTTCGCGTTTCGTGGGCGGGCGAGCCGGCCTGTAAGCCGGATCCTGTCCCCGATTCGCACCGGGGGGCGACCATCCATCTGGACACACCGTTGCCGGGTGCCTCGAGCGGTCCACCCGCAGGCTCGGGCGAGCAGCCCTCGAACACCTGCGCAGCCGCACCGTTGGGCGATGCGACCTTCGACCTTGCTCCGGGCGGGGTTTACCTAGCCGCCCCGGTCACCCGGGGCGCTGGTGCGCTCTTACCGCACCGTTTCACCCTTACCGCACGTGCGTGCGGCGGTCTGTTTTCTGTGGCACTGTCCCGCGGGTCACCCCGGGTTGCCGTTAACAACCGCCCTGCTCTGTGGAGTCCGGACTTTCCTCGGCACCGGGCAGCGACACCGAAGTGTCCGTTCCCGTTACCGCGGTCGCCCGGCCGACTCGCCCGCCGGTACAGAGTACTCGCTACGGTATTGACTCATGGAACGTGTCGACGTCAGTTTCCCTTCGGGTGACCAGCAGTGCGCCGCGTGGCTCTACCTGCCCGACGGTGCGCCTCGATCGCGCCCGTTGGTGATCATGGGACACGGGCTGGGGGCGACCCGCGAGATGGGGTTGGATCGGTATGCGCGGCGGTTCGTCGCCGCGGGAATGGGGGTGCTGGCCTTCGATTACCGGGGTTTCGGTACGAGCGAGGGTGCGCCCCGCCAGGTACTGAGCATCGCGCGCCAGCGTGAGGACTGGAAGGCCGCAATCGCCTACGCACGCAGCATCCGTGGCTTCGACGCCACCCGGATCGCGTTGTGGGGCACCTCGTTCGGTGGTGGGCATGTGCTGGCGGTGGCACCCGACGACGACTACATCGCCGCGGTGGTGGCGCAGGTGCCGTTCACCAGCGGGTGGGCGTCGTCGATGGCGAAGGGCCCGATCAGCATGACCAAGGTCGGTGCCATCGCGTTCACCGATCTGCTCTTCGGCCCGATTCGCCGCAAGCCCGTTCGCATCCGGTTGGCCGGGCGTAAGCGCTCCGCGGCGTTGATGAGCGCCACCGATGTCCCCGAGGGTTACGGTCGCCTCGCCGAGGAGAGCGACACCTATGACCCCAAAGTCGGTGCCCGTGTCGCTTTCTCGACCCTGTTCGACTCCCCCGGCCGCCGCGCCAAGTCGCTGAAGGTTCCCGTCTTCTACGCCATCGCCGAGAACGACTCGATCGCCCCCGCGGGCCCCACCCGCAAGGCCGCCGAACGCACCAAACACGCAGTGGTCAAGCAGTATCCGGTCGGCCACTTCGATGTGTACTTCGACGATGTCTTCGAACAGGTCGTCAAAGATCAAACCGAATTCCTGGTCTCGGTCCTGCGCCCCTGAGGCACCATGGGGTGATGGAACAGATCAGCTCGCGCACGATTTACACCAATCCGTGGATGCGGTTGCGAGAGGACACTGTTCGGCGGGCGGACGGGTCGACCGGGATCTACGGGGTGCTCGACAAGGTCGACTGGGCGCTGGTGATTCCGTTCGACGGCAAAGGTTTTCACCTCGTCGAGCAGTTCCGCTATCCGATGGGGGTGCGGTGCTGGGAGTTCCCCGCGGGGACGCCCGCGCCCGGTACGGCACCGACCCCGACCGAGGTGGCGCACAACGAATTGCGCGAGGAAACCGGTCTGCGCGCCGACACCATGACCCGGCTCGGCGCGCTGGCCACAGCACCGGCCCTGACCAACCAGCGCGGCCACTGCTTCCTGGCCACCGGCCTCACCCCGGGCGAGCCGGACCGCGAACACGAGGAACAGGACATGCGCACCGCCTGGTTCTCCCGCTCCCAGGTGGAGGCGATGATCCTGCGCGGCGACATCGTCGACGCCCACACGGTGGCCGCCTACGGCCTGCTGCTCATGCACGAACGCGGCCTCGGCTGACCCCTTTGTGTGCGATGGGCGACGCGAACACAAAGGGCGCAGCACCTGTATAGTGCTGCGCCCTTTGTAGTTTCGCGGGTGAATCAGATGGGCTGGAAGCCCGCGCCCACGCCGCCCGCGCGGTTGAGCACGTCCAGGATCACCTGGATGGGCTGGAAGTAGGCGGGCGAGTGGATCGGGTTCGCGCCGTTGGTGCACGGCACGTCGAAGTCGACGGGGCCGAGGCCGGTGAGGCGGCCCTGGTTCATGCCGATCAGCCGGTCACCGACCACGACGGGGCCGCCGGAATCACCTGGCTGCGAGCAGTACTGATTGATCGAGGTGCCCTCGAGTTCACCCCACACCACACCGCAGCTGCGACCACTGGTGCGACCGTCCGAGCACACCGTGGCGCCTGCGCCGGGCGCGGCACCGATGCCCGCGACGGTGGTCTGGCCGATGGTTCGCACCGGGATCACCTTCGACGCATCCAGTTGCAGCACAGCGAAATCCAGGTAGTCGCCGTCGTCGGAGTACGCGACGGTGCCGATCACACCCGCGTGCAGCGCCTGCTCGGCGCCGACCCGCGACCCGGTCGGCGCGCAGTGCCCCGCGGTGAGACCGACGAGGCGGCCGGCGCGGTCATGGCCGATGGCCGTGAGCGAACAACCGGAGTTGTTGTCGAAGACAATGCCCGAGGCCGCGCCGAGCACCACGCTCGGATCGGCCGTCACGCTGCCCGCGCCCGCGGACGCGGTGAGCACCCCCGCGATGGCCGCCGCGAACGCCGCCATCCGTAGAAACCTCATCAAGTACCTTTCCTAAGTGGCCGCGATAGTCCCGTCGTCGTCGTTACGTCGACGTCTCAGCCGGGGGTGACCGTACCGTGCCCGGGTGACAGGCGGCTATCTCACAGGTAGGAGGTGTCGTTGACCAGGCGCACCGAAGCGCCACCGTCGGGGTAGAACTCGGCGATACACAGCGACGCGAGGTCGAGGTGCAGGCGGTACAGCAGCGACGGGCCAACGCCCAGCGCCAGCTGCAGCAGGGTTTTGATCGGGGTGACATGACTGACCACCACGACGTTCTGGCCCGGGTACAGCGCCACCAGGTCGCGGCGCACGCCTTCGATGCGTTCACGTACCTGGTCGAAACTCTCGCCGCCGGGAGCGGGGATCGAGGGGTCGCCCAGCCAGTCGCTGTGCAGTTGCGGATCACGTTGGGCGGCTTCGGCGAAGGTGAGACCTTCCCAGTCGCCGAAGTCGGTTTCGGTGAGTCCGTCGAGGATGCGCAGCGGCACGTCCAGCGCGGTCGCGGTGGCTTCGGCAGTGGAGCGGGCGCGCTGCAGCGGGGAGCTGACCACGGCGGCGATATCACCTTTGGCGGCAAGCATTTTCGCGGCGCGGGCGGCTTGCTCACGGCCCAGTTCGGTCAGTGCCGGGTTGCCGCGCCCGGAGTAGCGGCGCTCGACCGACAGCGCGGTTTGGCCGTGGCGTAGCAGCAGCAGGCGGGTCGGCTTGCCGACGGCGCCGGTCCAGCCGGGCGAAACCTGGTTGGTAGCAACCGATTTCGCCGGGGCGCTCGATGCCCCGACTGCATCACCCGGGGCATACCCGGCAGCGACAGCTTCGCGGACAGTGCCGGTGAGCTCACCGTCGTCCATCGCCTCGTTCGCGAGCCGATCAGCGTGCGAGTTCTCCGCGCGCGGAATCCAGGTGAAACTCACCCGATCGAACCCGGCGACCAGCGCCCGCGCTTGCTCGGCGAGCGGAATCATCGAGGCGTGCTTGATCTTCCAGCGTCCCGACATCTGTTCGACGACGAGTTTGGAGTCCATCCGCACCGTGACAACCCGCGCACCCAACTCCGCCGAAGCCGCCAAACCCGCGAGGAGCCCACGGTATTCGGCCACATTGTTGGTGGCGACGCCGATGTACTCCTTGCGTTCGGCGAGTACCCGCACACGATCGGCGGCGAACACCACCGCACCGTAACCGGCCGGGCCGGGATTGCCGCGCGAGCCGCCGTCGGCCTCGACGATCACCTCGCGCATCAGCGCACCGACCCGGTCACAGCCCCGATTCCTTGGTGCGCACCATGATCGCGCTGCATTCCGGGCAGCGCAGCACCGCGTCGGGCGCGGCCTTGGCGATGCGCTGCATCTCGCCACGATCGATCTCGATCCGGCAGGCGCCGCAGCGACGGGCCTGCAGCAGGGCCGCGCCGACACCGTGTGCCGCGCGCTGCTTGTCGTAGACGGCGATCAGCTCGGCCGGGAACAGGCCGATCAGCTCGGCGCGGTCCTTCTCGCAACGCTGCTGTGCCACTTCGAGATCGGCCATCGCCTCGTCGCGCAGACGTTCGGCGTCTTCGAGGTCGGTATCGGCCTTGCTCAACCGCGCACCCGCGTGGTCGTGATCGGCGATCATCGCCTCGCGCTGCTCCATCACGGTCAGCAGCTCGTCCTCGAGCACCGAGCGGCGACGCTCCAGGCTGCCCAGTTCGTGCTGGATCTCGGAGAGCTGCTTGGCGGCGACGGTGCCCGCGGTGAGCATGCCGCGGTCGCGGTCCTCGCGCTTGCGAACCGCCTCGACCTCGCCCTCGAGCTTGCGGATGTCGCGGTCCAGATCGTCGATGCCGATCTCCACCGCCACAGCCGCGTCCTTGTAGCCGTTACGCTCGGCCGCCAGGCGCGTCACTTCCTGCTGTTCCGGCAGGGCGGAACGGCGATGGGCGATGCGCGTCAACTCGGCATCGACTCCTGCGAGCTGCAACAGCTTGGTCTGGACCGACGGTTCGACATTCAACGCGCACGAACTCCTGAACAGTGGATGGATGGATCGATCAACCGTACCGCGCCGCGAGGTGTGATCTCGCCAAGACCCGAAGAGATGGCCGAACGAGGGAACCGAACGGCTTCGAGTTGCGTCCAAGCAGATGTGACCACATCGAACCCGAGAATCGACCTGGTACTGCCCCTGCGACCGCACGTGTTCGACCCGCACGGCGAAGAGCGCCAACTTCAGTTGACGTTGGCCGGGCCGCTGCCCCCGGTATGTCTGGTGCACGGGCGGGCGGCGATCGGCCCGAAAGATCAGATCCTGCGGTTCTGGGGCAAGCCGGGCGCCTACCGCCAGGAAGGTATCGGGCGGCTGCTGTGGGAATTGCCGAAGAGTGCCCTCGGCCAGCTCGTGGTCGATTGCAACGAGCCGCTCGCGATCGTCAAAGCGAAGTGGCCCGAATGTGAGCAGTGCGCGGCGCGGGCCGACGCCCGCATCAAGAAGCTGATCGTCTACTACGTGGGCAGTCTGGCGCCGCTGGGCGTCGGCTTGGGGTTGATGATGACCTTCCCGTCCGCGTTCGCGTGGATCCTGTGCGCGGCCGGAGTCGGGTTCATCGTTCTCGCGGTGATGCTCGGCTCCGTGGTGTTCGCGCGCGCCGACCGCTATCTCGAGGCGGCGCTGGCACCGGATGCGAGCGCGGTCACCGTGCGCGCGCATCCCGACTTCGCCAGGTCGTGGTCCGGGCAGGTGCAATGGTGAAACTCAGCCGCTGACCGTCCACGGATCGGTCCGCAGGGTGCAGACGCGGGTTTCCACGGCGGGGAGCGCGGCGTTGACGAACTGTTCGGCCTGACCGCACCAGGGGAACTCGGTGGCCCAGTGGGCGGCGTCGATGAGGGCGGGGCCGCCGCGGCGCAGGTGTTCGTCGACGGGGTGGTGGCGCAGGTCGGAGGTGAGGTAGGCGTCGACGCCGGCGCGGATGGCCTTGTCGAGGTAGGAGTCACCCGCGCCGCCGCAGACCGCTACCCGTTCGATCATGCGCTCGGGGTCGCCCGCGGCGCGCACGCCCCAGACGGTGCGTGGGAGACCGACGCCGACGCGGGCGGTGAATTCGCGCAGGGTTTCGGGCTCAGGGAGAACGCCGATGCGACCGATGCCGAGTGACGACGGCAGGGGTGCGCGTTCGGTGACGTGGTAGGCGGGTTCCTCGTAGGGGTGGGCGGCGCGCAGGGCGGCCAGGACTGCGAGGCGGGAAGTCGGGGGTGAAACAACCTCGACGGCGTCCTCGGTGACTCGTTCGACCGTGCCGATCGCGCCGATCGCCGGGTTGGCGCCCGCGACCGGGAGGAACTGGCCGGTGCCCGAGGTGTACCAGGCGGCTTCGCGGTAGTCGCCGATCGCGCCCGCGCCCGCGGTGAACAGGGCCGACATCAGCGAGGCGGTGTGGGTCTGCGGCACCTGGATGACCCACTTGTCCACCGAGGCAAGTGGTTTGGGATCGAGCGGGCCGGTGACGGTGAGGCCGACCGCGGCGGCGAGCGCATCGGAGACGCCCGGGTCGGCGGAATCGGCGTTGGTATGGGCGGAGAACAGGGCGCAACCGGATCGGATCAGCCGGTGCAGCAGTGCGCCTTTGGGTGTATCGGCGGCGACCGTGTCGACCCCGCGCAGCAGCAGCGGGTGGTGCACGACCAAAGCCTGTGCGCCCCAGGCGATTGCCTCGTCGACCACGGCGGCGGTGGCGTCGACGGCGAACATCACCTTGCTGGCTTCCTGTGCGGGATCCCCACACACGAGCCCCACCGAATCCCACGATTCGGCCAGTCTCGGCGGATACGCCGCGTCGAGTACCCCGATCAGTTCGGCCAGGTCGGTCACCGCCGCCTCCTTCGTTTCGTGGGAAAGTTCGTCTCGGTGCTCACGTGTCGGTCCACCCGATCACCTTGCCTCGCAAGCATTTCGGAAGGCCGTGGCACCGACCGGCCCGTGCTTGCGCACACAGTCCGACAGTGCCGACTGGACTGACCGACTCCGCGGCATTCGGGGTCGCGGTGGGCGATTCACCACACAGTGCCGCGTTCAGGGCGTCGATCAAGACGTCGACCTCGGCGGCGCCACGTACCGCCACGCGGAGGTGGTCGGGGCCGAGTCCTGGGAAGGTGTCGGCGCGGCGGACCGCGATGCCACGGTCGGCGAGGCGTTTGCGGACGAGTTCGCCGTCAGGAACGCGCAGGAGCAGGAACGGGCCGATGGCCGGGGTGTGGACGTCGAGGCCGAGGGCGGTGAGGCGGTCGATCATGGCGGTGCGGTCGGCGGCGATGCGGTCGGCGTAGCGCCGCGACTGCGCGACGGCCGACGGTTCAGCGGTCGCGATGATCGCCTCGAGTTGGAGGGTGCCGAGTGGCCAGTGGGGGCGACCGTGGGTCAGCCGAGCCAGGACTTCGGGGTCGCCGAGGGCGTAGCCGCAGCGCAGACCGGCCAGTGCCCAGGTCTTGGTCAGGCTGCGGAAAACGAGCACATCGGGCGCCGAGAGACCGGCCAACGACTCCGGTTCGCCCTCGGCTCGACCTCTCACACCGGTGCGGTCATCCGATCCGTGAGCAGTGGCGGTGCCATCCGCCCCGGGGCCACTCGGGATCGATAGACCGCCGTATGGAACCCCATCGCCGGTTCCACCCTCCGCACGGGAGCGCTGGGCAGGCGATCCTCCGGGGGCGTCGGCCGGGCCGGCCGCGTAGACGGAGTCAGCCGCCGACCGTGTCGATGACATTGCAGGCGGGGTGGCCGAGCGGGCGACCACCGCGTCCGCGAACGCTTCATCGATGACCACGATCCGTCCCGGCCGCCGCAGTGCCTGGATCGTCGCGGCCGGATGCAGGATCGAGGTCGGGTTGGTGGGGTTGCCGAGGACCACGAGGTCGGCTTCGTCGGGGACCAGAGTGGGGTCGAGGGTGTACGGGCGGTCCAGGATCACGCGGGTGACCGGGACATCTGCCTCGCGCAGCGCCAGTTCCGGTTCGGTGAAGGACGGGTGGATGACGGCGGCAAGGCGGGGGGCGAGGCGGGGCAGCATCGCGAAGCCTTCGGCAGCACCTGCCAGCAGCAAGACCTCGTCGGGCGAGCGCGCGTGGCGGGCGGCGACGGCGGCGCGGGCGGCGTGTTCGTCGGCGGCGCTCGGGTAGCGGCCGAGGTCGGTGAGCCGGGCGGCGAGGCGTTCGCGCAGCCAGCGGGGTGGGGCGATGCCCTGGACGTTCACCGCGAAGTCGACCATGCCCGGCCGGGCTTCCACGTCGCCGTGGTGGCGCAGCATCGCGGGGTCGACGGAGTCGGAGAACACAAGTGAACACCCTACGTGGCGGCGACGGCGCGGCACCGGCGACAATGGGTCGCGTGGAACCGTTGCACGTGACCTTCATCTGCACAGGCAACATCTGCCGCTCGCCGATGGCCGCGAAGATGTTCGAGGCGCACCTCTACCGAGCCGGTCTCGCGCACCGGGTGCGGGTGAGCAGTGCGGGCACCGGCTCGTGGCACGTCGGCGATCCGGCCGACCCGCGTACCGAGGCCACCCTGCGCCGCGCCGGCTACCCGACCGAACACGTCGCGGCGACCTTCGGCCCCGAGCACAGCGACGCCGACCTGATCGTCACCTTGGACACCGGCCACGACCGCGAGCTCGCGCACCGCGGCGTCCCCGCCGACCAGCGCGGGCTCCTGCGCAGCTTCGACCCCGCCGCCGACGGCCGCGACGTTCCCGACCCGTATTACGGCGACCAGTCCGACTTCGACCTGGTCCGCGACCAGATCGAGGCCGCCATCCCCGGCCTGCTCGACTGGGTCCGCGCCGAACTCGACGCCCGCAACCCCGCCGAAGTGCCCCGATGATGCGCAAACTCACCTTCCTGCTGCGCCCCAGCTGGCTGATCCTGGCGGTGATCGTGGCCGCGTTCGCCTACCTGTGCTTCACCGTCCTCGCCCCCTGGCAGCTCGGCAAGAACGACAGCACCGAACACCGCAACCAGCTGATCGCCGACTCCGTGCAGGCCGACCCCGTGACCGTCACCGACGTCCTCGACGGCGACGCGGGCTCACACACCGAATGGCGCAAGGTCACCGCGACCGGCGCCTTCGTCCCCGAGTCCACCGTCCTGGTCCGCCTACGCCACCTCGACGGCGCCCCCGGCTACGCGGTCCTGGCCGCCTTCCGCCTCGACGACGGCCGCACCCTCCTGGTCGACCGAGGCCTGGTCGCCTCCGTGGACGGCACCCGCCCACCCGCCGTCCCCGATCCGCCGGCGGGCCCACAAAGCATCGAAGCCCGAGTCCGAGCCTCCGAAGGCGTTGTCCCCGACAAACTCCCGACCACCCAAGACGGCTTCCGCCAGGTGTACACAGTCGACACCGCCCAGGAATCCACCGTCCTCGGCACCGAACTGACCCCCATCCCCACCGGCACCGACAAGGGTGGCTACCTCCAGCTGGCCGAAGGCCAACCCGGCGCCTTCAAGCCCACCCCCCTCCCCCAACTGGACGCAGGCCCCTACCTCTCCTACGGCCTCCAATGGCTGGCCTTCGGCCTGATGGCCCCCCTCGGCCTCGGCTATTTCGTAGTAGCCGAACTCCGAGCCCGCCGCCGAGACCGCACCGAATCGCCCCCCACCGAACCCACCACCGAAGCCCGCCTAGCCGACCGCTACGGCCGCAACTGACCTTCCCACCCACGCCGCACACCCGAACCCCACAGCCCTACCGCACCCCCAACCACACCACACACCCCAGATCCGCCATGACCGCACACCCCAACCCCCACCTGCGACCCCTAGGGAGCAGCGGCCACGCAGTGGCCGGTCGCGGCCGGGTCGCCGGTTAGCCGCCCGGGGAGCGGCGGCCGGAGAGGAAGCCCCCGGGGCGATCCGGCCGGCCCGTGG
>NZ_JBHYRN010000052.1:0-8312 GCF_042749305.1 Nocardia sp. NPDC058705
ACTCGCGGCCCCTCAGGGGCCGCGCTCGAGCGCGCCAGCGCTCCAATGGACTTAGACTTCCTCCATGACTGCCGAACAGGCCGCTACGGCGATTGCCGAACGTACGGGAGTGCCGCGTCATCGCGTGGCCGTGGTGCTGGGATCGGGGTGGCAGGAGGCAGCAGCCGAGATCGGCGCGCCGCATGCCTCGATTCCGATGACGGAGCTGCCCGGCTTCGGTAAACCCAGTGCGCAGGGGCACGGCGGGATGGTGCATTCGGTCACCGTGAACGACAACAACGTGCTGCTGCTGATGGGTCGCCAGCATCTGTACGAGGGCTATACGCCGCAGCAAGTGGTGCATCCGGTGACCGCGGCGATCGCGGCGGGCGCGGAGATCGTGCTGCTCACCAATGCCGCGGGCGGGCTAAGGGCAGGCCTGCAGGTGGGCGAGCCGGTGCTGATCGCCGACCACATCAACCTCACCGCGCGCACCCCGCTGGTCGGTGCGCGGTTCGTCGATCTGGTCGATGCCTGGGACCCCGAATTGCGGGCGCTGACAAAGGAACTCGACCCGAGCCTGACCGAAGGTGTGTACGCCGGGCTCACCGGTCCGCAGTACGAGACACCCGCCGAAATCCGCATGCTCGCGACGATCGGGGCGGATCTGGTCGGCATGTCGACGGTGCTCGAGGCGATCGAGGCGCGATCGCTGGGCGCGAAGGTGCTCGGCATCTCGCTGGTCACCAATATGGCCGCGGGCGTAACCGGCGAACACCTTTCGCACGCGGAGGTACTGGCCGAGGGACAGGCCGCGGCGCCCCGGCTGGGCAAGCTGCTGCGCGGCATTCTGGAGCGCGTGTAGATGCTGCGCTTCGGGACCGCGGGCCTGCGTGGACCGTTGCGCGAGGGCCCGGACGGGATGAACGTGACCACGGTGTCGCGGGCCACGGCCGGGCTGGCCGACTGGTTGCGTGCACGGTGTCTCGGCGGCGGGGCCGTGGTGGTCGGGCGCGATGCTCGGCACGGGTCGGCGGAGTTCGCTACCGCGACGGCTGAGATCTTCACTGCGGCAGGATTTCCCGTGACGTTGCTGCCCGAGCCGGTGCCGACACCGGTGGTGGCGTTCGCGGTGCGCGAGCTGGGTGCGGTGGCGGGGGTGCAGATCACCGCCTCGCATAATCCGCCCGCCGACAACGGGTACAAGGTGTATCTCGACGGTGGGTCGCAGCTGATCGCGCCTGCCGACAGCGAGATCGAGAAGTGCATCGAGGCGGTTGTCGAACCTGTTGCGCGGGAAACTGTTTCGGTTTCCGGTGCCGAGTTGGTCGATCGGTACCTCGCCCGCGTCGCGGAACTTCCCGGCCTACTCGGCGGGCCCGGTGAGCGGGCGGATGTGCGGATCGCGTTGACCGCGTTGCACGGTGTCGGCGGCGAACTGGCGGTGCGTGCGTTGGCCGCGGCGGGGTTCACCGATGTGCACGTGGTGGAGGAACAATTCGCACCCGACCCCGACTTCCCGACGGTGAGCTTTCCCAATCCGGAGGAGCCCGGCGCGGCTGATCTGTTGCTCGCGCTGGCCTCGCGGATCGATGCCGATGTGGCGATCGCGCTGGATCCCGATGCCGACCGCTGCGCTCTCGGCGTGCCCGGCCCCGAGGGTTGGCACATGCTGCGCGGTGACGAAACCGGTGTGCTGCTGGCCGATTACGTGCTGCGTACCTCGCCGGCCGATCCCCTGGTCGCCACGACCATCGTTTCCTCACGGCTGCTGTCGAAGCTGGCCGCCGCACGTTCGGCCCGCTACGCCGAGACCCTCACCGGCTTCAAATGGCTGGCCAGGGCGGGCGAGGGTCTCGTGTACGCCTACGAAGAGGCCATCGGACACTGCGTCGATCCCACGAAGGTCCGCGACAAGGACGGCATCTCCGCCGCCGTCGCCGCGGCGGACCTCGTCGCGCTGCTGAAGGCCGAGGGCAAGTCCCTGCAGGACGAACTCGATTCCTACGCGGTCGAATTCGGTCTGCACGCCGGTGACCAGGTCTCGCTGCGCCTGCCCGACCAGGCCGCCGCGAGCGTGCTGGTCGCTGCCCTGCGTGCGAACCCGCCCACCGAAATAGCCGGTACTCCGGTGAAATTCACCGATCAGGCGCTGGTTCGCGGGCGGTTACGCACCGACGCACTGATCTTCGATGCCGACGACTTCCGCATCGTCGTGCGCCCCTCTGGCACCGAACCCAAACTCAAGTGCTACCTGGAGGTTTTCGCTCCGGTGGCCGGACCGGACGCCCTCGACAACGCGAGAGAACTCGCCGCACAGCGACTCTCCCAGCTCACCACGTTCTGCCGATCGCTGGCGGACAGCAAGGAATAGTCATGCGCTGCTCGCAATGCGGTGAGACCAAGCTCTACCCCGGCTTCCTGGAAGATTCCGGCGACTCCTCTCGAGGCGACACCCGGTGGGTCGAAGGCCCTTTGCAGCACGGCGTATTCGGCGGCGCCAAACGGTTCGGCCGTACCCGCTGGAATGTCGAGGCCTTCCGGTGCGGCAACTGCAGTCACTTGGAGTTGTTCGCCCGGCCACGCTGAGTCAGCGTGGGCCGAACTGGCGGTCGCCCGCGTCGCCGAGGCCGGGGACGATGTAGGCGTTCTCGTTGAGTTTTTCGTCGATGGCGGCGGTGATCAGGCGGACCGGTAGGCCCGAGTCCGCCAGGGCAGCAACACCTTCGGGGGCGGAGACCACGCAGACGGCGGTGATGTCGGTGGCGCCGCGGGCGACGAGGAGTTCGATGGTGTGGCGCATGGAACCGCCGGTGGCCAGCATCGGGTCCAGGACGAAGACCGGCAGGCCGGTGAGGTCGGCGGGCAGCGATTCGAGGTAGGGCACCGGCTCGTGGGTCTGTTCGTCGCGGGCGATGCCGACGAAGCCGACGCGGGCTTCTGGGACGAGTTCGGCGGCGGCGTAGACCATCCCGAGGCCCGCCCGCAGGACCGGAACCAGCAGCGGCGGCGCGGCCAATCGGACGCCGTCGGTGACCGCGACCGGCGTGTCGATAGGAGTGCGCACCACGGGCGCGTCGCGCAGGGCCTCGTACATGAGGATGCCGGTGAGGTCGGCCAGAGCATTGCGGAAGGTGGCGTTATCGGTACGGACGTCCCGCATGGTGCTCAGCAGGGTGGCGGCGAGCGGATGGTCGACGGTGTCGGTGCGCATGAAAAGACGATAGGGTCGTTTGGCGCTTCGCGCCTACGACCGCTGGGGAAATTTTCGCGGAAACAGGGAACCGAATGCGGAGCCGGTGCGTCCAAGATAATGAGGGACGTACTCTGCCAGGAACTCGAGGATTGGGGGAAGTTCGATGCGTAAAATGTCAGCCGATGCCGAGGGCATCACCGCGTACAGCGCGGCTGCGGTGGGGATGTCAACGGAACTGGCCACGGCGGCGGCCGGTTCGGTGGCCTCCGACCCCACCCTGCTCGGCCCCGTGATGGGCCTCATCGGCGGCGATTTCACCGCTGCCTACTCCGCCGCGCACGCAGGTCACGTGGCGTCGATCGCCCAGCTGTCGGCGGTCATGGGGAGCATGGGAGCGGCCACCGCCAGCGCCGCGACCACCCTGGTCGAGACCGACCTGAACAACGCCGCACCCCTGACCGCGCTCGGTGACGACGCATGATCGACCTCAGCGGGCTGACCCAGCCCCTCCTCGATCTGCTGTCGAGCTTCGGCACCGGTGTGCTCGCCACCGGCGGCCCCTCCGACGGTTTGCGTTCGACCTCGACCAACCTCGACCAGATCTATCAGCAGGGTCGCAACAGCATCAACAACGTGAACACCGCGTGGGACGGCCAGGCCGTCGACGCGGTCACCGCCAAGGCCCTGCGCGTGCAGACCTCCTCGGCCACCCTGTCCGACAACGGCACCGGGATGGCGACCGTGGTCGACCAGGCCGCGGCCTATGTGCAGACCGGGCAGAAGGAGCTCGACGGGATCGTCAACTCGTTCGTGTCGCAGGTGTCCGCACTCGGTACCGCCGTCGGCACACCCGTGGGTCTGACCACGGTGATCGCCTCGGCGATCGACCACATCGGTCAGGGCATGGGCGTGGTCGGCCGGGTGCAGGAGGAACTGGGCACCCAGACCGCCGCGATCCAGGAGCTCACCCCGGCGCCGTCGAGCACGTCGCTGGCGAGCGTGTCGTCCGGTGCGAGCAACCTGCTGTCCTCGGCGTCGAGTTCGGGCATGCTCTCGACCGCCGCCAGCACCGGCAGTTCGCTGCTGAGCACCGTCGGGTCGTCGTTGTCGTCGGCGATGGGCGGCAGTACAACCAGTGCCTCGAAGTCGACCACCACCGGCGGGACCTCCACCGGTTCGTCGACCGGGTCCTCCACCGGTTCGTCGACCGGATCCGGCACCGGCGTCAAGATCACCCTGCCCGACGGCAGCGTGGTCGAGGCGCCCAACGAGAAGGCCGCGACGGCCGTCCGCTCGGCTATCGGCGCCTGCGGCACCCCGTACGTGTGGGGCGGCAACGACCCGCAGTCGGGCATCGACTGCAGCGGGCTCACCAAGTACGCCTACGGCGAGGCCGGAGTCGAACTCCCCCGCCTCGCGCAGGAACAGCACATCGGCAATCCCCAGGTTTCCCCCGGTGACCTGCAGCCGGGCGATCTGGCCGTGTGGGACGGCCATGTCGCCATGGTGGTGGGCAACGGGCAGCTCGTCGAGGCCGGCGATCCGGTTTCGATCAGTTCCATTCGAACGGAGAACAGTGGCATGGAGTTCTACGGCTTCTACAGGCCTACCGAATGAGCGGCACGCCGATCCCCGAGGTGCCCAATGTGGAGTCCGCGGTCAGCAGTAACCGCTCCGGCACCATCTCGGTCCGCGCGACCAGCATGGGTCTGCCGATCGCGCTCAAGTTCGAGCGCAGCGAATACCAGTTCGGCGCCCAGGCATTGGCCGACGAAATCCTGCGCCTGACCAGGCGCTCGACCATCGCCGCCGCCGCCAAGCTGCGCGAGGTCTACAGCGAGCAGGCGCAGATCCCCGACGAACTGCTCGACAAGATGAACCTGCCGACCCGGCGTCAGGCGGTCGACGAACTCGACCGCATCGACGACGCCGACACCGGTCAGACGAGCTGGATGAGGCCACTGTGAGTGCGGAAATGGATGCCCTGGTCGCGGGCGTCACCGGAAAGCTCGAGGCGCTCGAGGCGGCGCTGTACGGGTTGAAGCAGGTCAACGGGCAGTTCACCACCGAGGACGGGCTGGTCACCGCCGAGGTGAACAGCGACGGCGCCCTCGTCGCGCTGCGGCTCGACGAAGGCATCACCGCGCTGGCTCCCCCCGAAGCCGCCGCACTGATCCTGGAGGCCTGCAAACAGGCCACCACGACCGCCGGTGAGGCGCGTTCCAACATCATTGCGACACTGAACGAATCGCTCGCCGGCCCGAGTGCACAGCCCGACGGGCACTTAGCACCCGGGCCGGATAGTGCGCGGCGCTCGAGCTAGCTAGGCTTCGCGTCATGGCTTCTGGAGACATCGTCCCGATCGAGCTCGGTCTGACCGATGGCGATCTCGTCACCCTGTGGGCACCGCGCTGGCGCGACGGTGACGATGAGTGGGAGGCGTTCCTCGGTCACGAGGACGACCTCTACGGTTTCGAGTCCGTTGCGGAGCTGGCGGCGTTCATCCGCACCAACTCCGACAACGACCTCGTCGAACACCCGTCCTGGGCGGTCATCGCCGGGCTTTCGGCCGCTGAGCTGGAGCCGGAGGAGAATTTCAGCTTCGATCTGGTCTCCGTGCCGGAACTGGCCGCGGGCGATCCCGACGGCGAGGTCGTCGGCGAGCTCGAGGACACCCTGGCGATGGTGCGCAATATCGCCGAGGTGTGCGAGCTCGACGTGGTGACCAAGTTCTTCGGCAACAACCCGGTGCTCGGCGCACTGGCCAGCGGGGCTTCGACATTCGTCGGCCGCGATGGTGAAGAGCTGTGGGATCAGGTCGGCGCCGCGATCGTCAAGGGCTGGGACGACGTGCTCGACGCGATCGACAGCGTCGTCAGCACGCCCGAGGTCGACGCGGCCGCGGTCGCGGTCGCCGAGGCCGAGTTGCTGGCGGCCGAGGAGAACGAAGTCGACGCCGACGATGTCGCCGAGGAGGAAGAAGAGTTCGAAACCGTCGACCTCGACGCCCCCGACGAAGAGGAAACGTTCTGGGACGAGGTCGGCATCGACCCCGTCAAGATCGTCACCTCCGACGGCGAGCACTTCACCCTGCGCTGCTACCTCGACGACGAGCCGATCTTCCTCGGCAACGGCACCACCATCACCGTCTTCGGCTCCGAGCGCGCACTGGCCCGCTACCTGGCCGACGATCACGAGCACGAACTGGCACGGGTGTCGACCTTCGCCGAGGTGCAGACCGCGGCGGTGGACGGTTCGCTCGAGGTCGAGGTGACCGACGAGAACGTCTACGTGCTGACCGGCCTGGTCGAGGATCTGGCCGAGGGGCCGGAGGCGGTCGATACAGAACAGCTCGATCTCGCGGTCGAATTGTTCAGCGACGCCGCCGATTACGCCGATGACGACAGCGTGGAAACAGCGCTCGCACCGTCGAACCCGCTCGGCTGGTACGTCTCGTATCTGCTCAACCCGGATCCGAACCGGATGGCGCCGAACCCGCCGTACGCGGCGGAGGCCCAGCAGTTCCGTGACATGCAGCGCACGTTCGAAGCGCGACTCGTCAGCGAGTAAGACATCCCGCGTTCTCCGGTGAGGACATGGGTAACTCGCCGGGGACGGGCGAACCTGACTTCAGCGTTACCGGTAGCCGCGTCGCTACCGGTAACGCACCTGAGTCCGGCTAGAAGTCGCGGACAGGCGGATCAGCCGACAAGTACCGCGTATCGCGGCTTGATCACTTCGTCGATGATCTTCAGCCGATCCGGGAACGGGATGAAAGCCGACTTCATGGCGTTGATGGTGAAGCGTTCCAGGTCGCTCCAGCCGTAGCCGAAGGTGTCGACCAGCTTGAGCATCTCCTCGCTCATGGAGGTGTCGCTCATCAGGCGGTTGTCGGTGTTGACGGTGACCCGGAAGCGAAGACGGGCGAGCAGGTCGAACGGGTGCTTGTCCAGCGAGGGCACCGCGCCGGTCTGCACGTTCGACGAGGGGCACAGCTCCAGCGGCACCCGCATATCGCGCACGTAGTTCGCGACCAGGCCCAGCTGCGCGTCCTCGATGTCGCCGGGGACGCTGATGTCATCGGTGATCCGCACCCCGTGGCCGAGCCGATCACAGCCACAGAAGGCCAGTGCCTCGTGGATCGACGGCAGTCCGAACGCTTCACCCGCGTGAATCGTGAAGTGCGCGTGGTTGGCTCGCAGATATTCGAACGCATCCAGGTGCCGGGTGGGAGGGAATCCCGCCTCGGCACCCGCGATATCGAACCCGCCCACACCCGCATCACGGAACCGCACCGTCAGCTCCGCGATCTCCCGCGACCTGGCCGCATGCCGCATCGCCGTGAGCAGACACGTCACCCGAATGACATTGCCCTGCTCCGCCGCGATCGCCTCCCCCTCCCGGAACCCGGCAAGGGTGTGCTCGACAACCTCGTCGAGCGTGAGGCCCTTTTCGAGATGCTGCTCGGGCGCGAACCGCACCTCTGCGTACACGACCCCGTCGGCGGCGAGGTCGACAGCGCACTCCCGCGCCACCCTGCGCAGCCCCTCCGGGGTCTGCATCACCGCAACGGTGTGCGCGAACGTCTCCAGATACCGCTCCAACGACCCACTGTCGGCAGCGTCACGAAACCACGCCCCCAAACTCTCGGCATCGGAAGCGGGTAACTCGTCATAGCCGCAATCAGCGGCCAGCTCTAGCACCGTAGCGGGCCGCAGACCACCATCGAGGTGATCGTGCAGCAATGCCTTCGGTGCGCGTCGGATCGAAGCAAGGTCTAAGGGCGCCGGTCCATTCATGTAGAGACGGTAGCTCTCCGAGCCGATCCCGGCAGCGAAGTCCCCACGTGGCAACCGTCTCGTTGATAAACCGCCCCAAAAAGGACTATTGCGGGCCACCCACCGCCTCCACACCCGCCACACACACCCCAAGGCCCGCAGCCCCACCGCACTCCCAGCCACACCGCACACCCCAGTTCCGCCATAACCACACTCCCGGCCCCGCACACCCCGGTTCCGCCATGACCGCACTCCCAGCCCCGCACACCCGACCCCTAGGGAGGGTCCGCCGCGCAGCGGCGGTAGCGGCCCGGCCGCGAGTTAGCCGCCGTTGCGCATGCGCGAAGCGCGAGCAACGG
>NZ_JBHYRN010000053.1:0-1115 GCF_042749305.1 Nocardia sp. NPDC058705
AGAGTCTTCAACGGAGAGTTTGATTCTGGCTCAGGACGAACGCTAGCGGCGTGCTTAACACATGCAAGTCGAGCGGTAAGGCCCTTCGGGGTACACGAGCGGCGAACGGGTGAGTAACACGTGGGTGATCTGCCTTGCACTTCGGGATAAGCCTGGGAAACTGGGTCTAATACCGGATATGACCCTGGAATGCATGTTCTGGGGTGGAAAGATTTATCGGTGCGAGATGGGCCCGCGGCCTATCAGCTTGTTGGTGGGGTAACGGCCCACCAAGGCGACGACGGGTAGCCGACCTGAGAGGGTGACCGGCCACACTGGGACTGAGACACGGCCCAGACTCCTACGGGAGGCAGCAGTGGGGAATATTGCACAATGGGCGAAAGCCTGATGCAGCGACGCCGCGTGCGGGATGACGGCCTTCGGGTTGTAAACCGCTTTTGACAGGGACGAAGCGCAAGTGACTGTACCTGTAGAATAAGGACCGGCCAACTACGTGCCAGCAGCCGCGGTAATACGTAGGGTCCGAGCGTTGTCCGGAATTACTGGGCGTAAAGAGCTTGTAGGCGGTTCGTCGCGTCGTTTGTGAAAACTTGGGGCTCAACCTTAAGCTTGCAGGCGATACGGGCGGACTAGAGTACTTCAGGGGAGACTGGAATTCCTGGTGTAGCGGTGAAATGCGCAGATATCAGGAGGAACACCGGTGGCGAAGGCGGGTCTCTGGGAAGTAACTGACGCTGAGAAGCGAAAGCATGGGTAGCAAACAGGATTAGATACCCTGGTAGTCCATGCCGTAAACGGTGGGTACTAGGTGTGGGGCTCCTTCCACGGACTCCGTGCCGTAGCTAACGCATTAAGTACCCCGCCTGGGGAGTACGGCCGCAAGGCTAAAACTCAAAGAAATTGACGGGGGCCCGCACAAGCGGCGGAGCATGTGGATTAATTCGATGCAACGCGAAGAACCTTACCTGGGTTTGACATACACCGGAAACCTGCAGAGATGTAGGCCCCCTTGTGGTCGGTGTACAGGTGGTGCATGGCTGTCGTCAGCTCGTGTCGTGAGATGTTGGGTTAAGTCCCGCAACGAGCGCAACCCTTATCTTATGTTGCCAGCGCGT